>NZ_JBEXDZ010000188.1:0-16882 GCF_040606085.1 Streptomyces sp. NPDC005485
TATACCGATCCAGCCTGTACCACCCGCCCATGGGGCGGGGGTCCGTTGCGGACCCCGGCCCCGTGGGCGTGCAGCCGTGCAGGTCACGCCAGTTGCTGCGGCCCCGGTCCCTCCAGGACGTCCGGCGACGCGTGCGGCACCGGTCCCGCCCGGTCGAGCAGCCCGGTGCGCGCGGCGAGCGCCGCCGCCTCCAGCCGCGAGCCCACCCCCAGCTTCATCAGGACCCGCTGCACATGCGTGCGCGCGGTGCTGGGTGCGATGCCCATGCCGGCCGCGATCAGCCGGGTGTCCTCGCCGTCGGCCACCCGCACCAGCACCTCCACCTCGCGCGGGGTGAGCATCTGCAGCAGCCGCTGGCCCTCGTCGTCGGGCTGCGCGGCCGGGTTGAGCAGCTCGCTGAACGCGCTCTGCAGCAACTGCGGTGCCACGGCGGCCTCTCCGGCCCTCGCCTTCATGATGGCGCGCTCGACGCCCTCTATGCGCTCGTCGTGCCGTACGTAACCGGAGGCACCGGCGGCGAACGCGGCCGCGATACCCCGTGGATTGGGCACCGGACCGAGGACGAGAACCGCCACCTGCGGCCGTTCCCGCTTGATCCGCACCACCGGGTCGAAGATCCCCGGCTCGGCCGGTGTCGCCGTACCTATCAGGCACACCTCCGGCGCCCGTGTGATCACCAGCTCCGCCGCTCCCGCGGCGGGCGCGGCCGCGGCGAGCACCCGGTGCCCACGCAGCTTCAACGCCGAGGCCAGCGCCTCTGCGAGCAATCGGTGGTCGTCGACCACCATGAGCCGCACTCCCATCGGCAACCCCCCAGTCCCCCCAGGTTCCATCCCCGCTGGTTCCCATGGATAGGAGCCCCCCGGCTCTCCATCACCCGGAAGCTACACGCTTGTTCGACGTTGCGCTCCCCTACCGGTGAGAAGTGCCCCGGATTACCGAATCCCGCCCATTCGGGATTGATGAGGAGTACGTGAACGGCTCCGCCCCTGAGCTGGGGCGGAGCCGCTGCGCTGCGACGCTCGGGAGCTACTTCGCGCCGAACCCGATTGCCGTGTACTCCTTCTCGTCCTTGGAGTACGGCTTGCTGACGAGGTCCTGGCCCAGGAACAGACGGCCGCTCGTGTAGAGCATCTCGGCGCTCTTGGGGACCATGCCGCTGATCGCGCTGCGCACCGACTCGGTGGACGGCGTCTCCAGGAGCTTCGTCTGCTTCAGGGACTTGGCGTCGATGGAGACGACCTGGGCACCCTTGTCGTACGGACCGTCCTTGTAGGCAAGGATGTTCGGCCCGTCCATGCGGATCGGGCGGAGGTCGTAGCCGTCGCCCGCGTCGATCCGCTCGCCGGTCGGCTTGCCGGTGGCCAGCGAGAAGGCGATGATCTCGTTGGTCTGGCTGTACTCACCGGTGCCGTCGTGCTCCTTGGTGGGCACGTACAGCTTGTCGTTGCCGACGGTGACGCCCTTGCACCGGTAGACCTTGCCGATGGTGCAGTCGTGGTCGTACTTGGTGTCCGGAAGCGTGATCTTGACGCGCAGCTTGCCGTTCTCGTCCAGCGAGAAGACGTCCGAGGCGCCCGAGAGGCTGATCTCGTCGCCGGAGTCGACACCGAAGACCACCGGGTTGGTGGAGATCACCTTGGCGTTGTCGATGCCCTTGGGCAGGTCGTAGGTCCACTTGACGCTGCCCGACTTCGAGTCGAGGAGCTGGACCTTGTACGCCTCGTTGCCGTAGTCGCCGCACTTGCGGACCGCGACGAGCTGGTCGCCGCCCGCATAGCCGACGTCCTCGCACTTGCCGGTCTTCGGCTGCCACAGGGCCTTGCCGGACTTCAGCTCGAAGGCGGCGCCGCCGTAGTAGCCGCCGCCGACCGCGACCGTGGTGCCGGAGATGGTGACCTCACCGAACGGCACCGCCGTGCCCTGCGTCTCGGCGGTCTTGTTCCAGAGCTGCTTGCCGGTGTTCACGTCGAACGCGACGACCTGGGTGCAGGCCTGGTGATCGCCCTTGCTGTTGCGCTTGGCGGCCTCGGTGACCACCACGGCGATCCCGTCCTGGGTCACCTCGCGCGAGCCGGCGCAGGTCTCACCCTGCAACGGGAGCGTCCACTTCTTGCTGCCGTTGTCGGGGTCGTAGCCCACGATCGCGTTGACGCCGCTCTTGGCGTACACCGAGTCGGTGAGCCAGGAACCCGCCACGCTGTCGATCTGCTTGTCCTTGACCTCCGGCGAGGGCACCTGGAAGAGGACGCTCGCGCTCGTGCTGGACGGGACCTTCTCCTGAGCGGTGTCGTGGGAGGTGTCGGTACCCGTACCGCCGCCGCCGTTGTCGGTCGAGCCGCCCTTGTCGCCCTTGTCGTCCTTGCCGTCCTTGCCGCCGGTGCCGCCCGAGGAGCCGGACGAGGTGTTCTTGTCGTCGTCCGAGTTCGAATTGGCGTACATGAGGCCGCCGCCCACGATCAGGGCGACGACGGCGACGGCCGCGATGACGATGCCCATCGGGCCGTTGAGCTTGAACTTGCCGCCACCGCCACCGTTCTGCGGAGGCTGCGGCTGCATCGGCATGGTCTGCGGATAGCCGTACTGGGGCTGCTGCTGGCCCGGGTAGCCGTAGCCGGGCTGGCCCTGCGGCGCCTGAGGTGCCTGCGGCGCCTGGGGGTAGCCGTACTGGGGCTGCGGCGGCGTGGGCGGCGCCTGCGGGGGCTGGGGGGTCTGCGGGTAGCCGTAACCGGGGCCCTGCGCGGGCTGCGGGGGCTGCGGAGCGCCGAAGCCGCCGGAGGGCGGGTTCTGCGGGGCACCGAAACCGCCGGGGGGCGGGGCCTGGGGCGCGCCGAAGCCGCCGCCTTGCGGAGGTGGGTCCTGCGGAGCGCCGAAGCCTCCCTGCTGCGGGGGCTGGTTCGGCGGAGGCGGGGGCGGCGGCTGGCTCATGACGTGTGTACCTCGGGTGGGAAGAAGAGCGGATGTGGACGAGGACTGGGGAAGCGGGCGGAGGAAGGAGGGGGCGGCCCGGTCACTTGCCGTAGGCCAGCATCAACTTCTCCTTCGCGTCGTCGTCGCCGGTCAGTGAGGTGGTGGAGAGGAAGAAGCGCCCGTCCACGTAGGCGATGGCCTTGCTGTAGAAACTGCTCTCGATCTTGGCGGTGCCCTGCGGGTTCTGGAGCAGCTTGTACGTCCTGTGCCTGCTGCCCTTGGTCCGGATCGAGACGACCTGGCCGCCGGTGTCGTAGCTCGGCGCGACGTACGCGATCAGCCGGGTGCCCCTCATCCGGATCGGCATCATCGTGGTGCCGTCGACGGGGGACTTCACGCGCCAGCGCACCTTCCCGGTCTCCAGGCTGAGGGCGACGATGCTGTTGGCGCCGCTCTTCTTCTCCGTGGGCAGATACAGGGTGTCGGCGTCGGAGGCGATCCCCGTGCAGTCGGTCAGGCCGGCGCCCAGGACCGAACCGGAGCAGTCGGGCGCGTAGTTCTCGTCGACCTGGACCTGCGAGCGGTACGTTCCGTCACTCTTCAGCGTGACCATGTTCCACGCGTCGTTCGACTCCTTCTTGAGGAAGAGAACGAGCGGGCTCACGGAGTACGCCCGGTTGACCTTCCAGCCCTTCTTGATCTTGAAGGTCCACTTGGCCCTGCCGGTCGCCGGGTCGAGCTCCTGCACCTCGTCGTGCTCGGTGTCGGAGCCGATGCCACAGCTCGCCACGGCGATCAGCTTGCTGCCGCCCGCGTACCCGGAGGGGTAGCAGGAAGCGCCGTACTTCTTCTTGTCCCAGAGCTTCTTGCCGCTGTGGACGTCGTACGCCGTACCGGACATCGAGCGGCCCGCCACCACCGTGTTGCCGGCGATGGCCAGCTCCACGGTGATGGTGTCGTCGAAGAGCCCGCCCTCCTTCAGCTCGGTGCTCCAGCCCTTCTCGCCGCTGTCCAGATCGACCTGCTGGAGCTGGTTGCAGCGGGAGCTGTCACCGGTGCCGCTCTCGTAGGCGACGACGATCGTGTCGTCGGAGGTCTTCTGCCGGGTGACGGCGCAGATCTTCTGCGGGAACGTGATGGCATCCCAAGTGGGCTTGCCGTCACCGACGTTGTACGCGACGAGCTGCTTGTACGCCGCCTTCACCGCGGTCTTGCCGGTGATCCACAGCCCGGGGGCGGAGGCACCGGCGGCGGGCGCGTCGGGCGCCTCCTTGTACCAGAGGATCTTCGACTCGCCGGGCTTGCGGCCCTCGTTGAGGTCCTGGTTCTCCTCACGGCCGTCGCCGCTGCCGTCGCCCTGGTTGACCGGGGCGCTGGTGGTGGGCGTGGGCTTGTCGTCCTGGCTCTCGTGGGCGACCGGCTTCTTGCCGTCGTCACCACCACTGGCCACGGCCCACACGGTGCCGCCGATCACGAGCAACGCGGTGACTGCCGCGACGGCGACGAGTACGGGCTTGCCCTTGAAGGGGTTCTTGGAACCGCCGCCCGGAGGCGGGGTGGGCGCACCGGGGAACTGCGGCGGCGCCTGCTGCGGATAGCCGTAACCGGCCTGCGGCTGCTGCGCGTACGACCCCGGCTGCTGCTGGGGCTGCGCGTAGGGACCGGTATGACCATAGGGGCCCGGCTGGCTGTACGGGCCGGGCTGCTGGGGGTAGCCGTAGCCGGACTGCGGCGGGCCCTGCGGTGCGCCGAACCCGCCCTGCGGGGGCGGGCCTTGAGGCGGCGGCCCCTGCGGCGGCTGCTGGTGCGCGGGCTGGTCCTGTGGTGCGCCGAAGCCGCCCTGCGGCGGCTGATTGGGCGGCTGAGTCATCAGCGCTTCCCCCCTCGTTCACTGATTTTCGCCACCCGCGGTCAACGCTCGGAGTGGTTCTCAGGCTGTTCTCAGACGGCTCTTTCTATCACTCTGCCGCCTTCGCACAGGGGGCCGGTCCTCCCCCTGTTCCCAAGGGAGAACCGGCCCGTGATGCCCTCGTTACGCGCCTTCACGCGCCCTTCACGCACGGCGCACGCCCCACGTCGGCGCCGTGCGCGCCCCTCCCCCGAAGCGCGCCCGCGTCTTACGCGTCCTCGGCGAGTTCCAGCCAGCGCATCTCCAGCTCCTCGCGCTCGCCGGTCAACTCGCGCAGCTCGGCGTCCAGTTTGGCCACCTTTTCGAAGTCCGTGGCGTTGTCGGCGATTTGCGCGTGCAGCTTGGTCTCCTTCTCGGAGACCTTGTCGAGCTGTCGCTCGATCTTCTGGAGCTCCTTCTTGGCGGCGCGGGCATCGGCGGCGGACGCGGCCTTGGCCGGGGCGGGCGCGGCCGAGAGCACGGCCGCGGCGGCGACCTCCTCCATCCGCCTGCGGCGCTCCAGGTACTCGTCGATACCGCGCGGCAGCATCCGCAGCGTGGCGTCGCCGAGAAGGGCGAACACCTTGTCCGTCGTGCGCTCCACGAAGAACCGGTCGTGGGAGATCACGACCATCGAGCCGGGCCAGCCGTCGAGCACGTCCTCCAGCTGCGTGAGGGTCTCGATGTCGAGGTCGTTGGTGGGCTCGTCGAGGAAGAGGACGTTGGGCTCGTCCATCAGCAGCCGCAGCAGCTGCAGGCGCCGCCGCTCACCGCCGGACAGGTCGCCCACCGGCGTCCACTGCTTGTCCTTGTTGAAGCCGAACGTCTCGCAGAGCTGCCCGGCGGTCATCTCGCGGCCCTTGCCGAGGTCGACGCGGTCACGGACGGCCTGGACGGCCTGCAACACCCGCCAGGTCGGGTCGAGTTCGGCGACCTCCTGCGAGAGGTAGGCCAGCTTGACGGTCTTGCCGGTGCTGATCCGCCCGGCGGCGGGCTGCTTCTCGCCCTCGCTGCGGGCGGCCTCGGCCATGGCCCGCAGCAGCGAGGTCTTGCCCGCGCCGTTCACGCCCACCAGGCCGATCCGGTCGCCCGGCCCGAGCTGCCAGGTCAGGTGCTTCAGCAGCACCTTGGGCCCGGCCTGCACGGTCACGTTCTCCAGGTCGAACACGGTCTTGCCGAGGCGCGTGGAGGCGAACTTCATCAGCTCGCTGGTGTCCCGGGGCGGCGGCACGTCCGCGATGAGCTCGTTGGCGGCCTCGATACGGAAGCGCGGCTTGGACGTACGGGCGGGTGCGCCGCGGCGCAGCCAGGCCAGCTCCTTGCGCATCAGGTTCTGCCGCTTGGTCTCCTCGGTCGCGGCGATCCGCTCGCGCTCGGCCCGGGCGAAGACGTAGTCGGAGTAGCCGCCCTCGTACTCGTACACGTCGCCCTTCTGCACGTCCCACATGCGGGTGGCGACCTGGTCGAGGAACCAACGGTCGTGGGTGACGCAGACGAGGGCGGAGCGGCGCTCGCGCAGATGCTGGGCGAGCCAGGCGATGCCCTCGACGTCCAGGTGGTTGGTGGGCTCGTCGAGGATGATCAGGTCCTGCTCCTCGATGAGCAGCTTCGCCAGCGCGATACGGCGCCGCTCGCCACCGGAGAGCGGGCCGATCACGGTGTCGAGGCCCTGCGGGAAGCCCGGCAGGTCCAGCCCGCCGAACAGGCCCGTGAGTACGTCCCTGATCTTGGCGTTGCCGGCCCACTCGTGGTCGGCCATGTCCCGGATGACCTCGTGGCGGACGGTCGCCGAGGGGTCGAGGGAGTCGTGCTGGGTGAGCACGCCGAGGTGCAGTCCGCCGGAGTGGGTGACCCGGCCGGAGTCGGCCTCCTCCAGCTTGGCGAGCATCCGGATCAGCGTCGTCTTGCCGTCGCCGTTGCGGCCCACCACGCCGATCCGGTCTCCCTCGGACACGCCGAGGGAGACTCCGTCGAGCAGGGCACGGGTGCCGTACACCTTGCTGACGTTCTCGACATTGACCAGGTTGACGGCCATTTCTCTCCTGCCCAGGGGGTTTGCTCGACCCTCAAGGGTAGACCGCGGCGGAGCGGGGACCGGGCCGGAGGTTTTTCGTGCTGTCGCGCATCCTCGTCGAGCGGCGGCGCCGGCCGCGCGGCCGGACGCATGGCCCTACGGAGCGACCCGCCCGCTCCGCCTACAGAACGACGGCGCCGGAGGCGGGCCCTTCGGTCACCCGTGCGGCGCGGCAGCTGCCCGAGGCGAGCAGCACTGCGGCGACCCGGTCCGCGGCCTCGGCGTTCTGGGTGAGGAAGGCGGTGGTGGGCCCGGAGCCGGAGACGAGCGCGGCGAGGGCGCCGGCGCCGCGCCCCACGGCGAGGGTGTGCTCCAGTTCCGGGAAGAGCGAGAGGGCGGCGGGCTGAAGATCGTTGGAGACCGCACCGGCGAGAGCCGACGCATCCCCCTTCGCCAGAGCGTCGAGGAGTTCCTGCGAGGCGACGGGCTCAGGAACCCGCAGCCCCTCGTTCATCCGGTCGAACTCGCGGAAGACGGCCGGGGTGGACAGCCCCCGCTCGGCGATGGCGAAGACCCAGTGAAAGGTCCCGCCCACCTCCAGGGTCCGCAACTGCTCCCCGCGCCCCACTCCGAGCGCGGCCCCGCCCACCAGGCTGAACGGCACGTCGCTGCCCAACTCGGCGCAGATGTCGAGCAGTTCGTCCCTCGATGCGCGGGTATCCCACAGGGCGTCGCAGGCGACCAGCGCACCGGCGCCGTCGGCACTGCCGCCCGCCATGCCCCCGGCGACGGGAATGTCCTTGGCGATGTGAATGTGCACGGCGGGCTCGATGGCGTACCGGCGGGCGAGTTCGAGTGCCGCGCGGGCGGCAAGGTTCGTGCGGTCGAGCGGCACCTGCCCGGCGTCCGGCCCCGCGCACGTGATCCGCAGCTCGTCCGCGGGGGTCACCGTGACCTCGTCGTAGAGGCCCACGGCGAGAAAGACATTGGCCAGGTCGTGGAAGCCGTCGGGGCGGGCGGCGCCCACCGCGAGCTGGACGTTGACCTTGGCGGGAACACGAACGCTCACGGTCACGACTGCGCGGGCCCCTTCGGGGGTTCGGGGGCTTGCTCCTGGGAAGACGCGGCCTCGGCGATACGGGCGAACTCCTCGACCGTCAGGGACTCCCCGCGGGCCTGGGGCGAGACCCCGGCGGCAACCAGAGCGGCCTCCGCGGCGGGAGCGGACCCGGCCCACCCGGCGAGAGCGGCCCGCAGGGTCTTCCTGCGCTGCGCGAACGCGGCATCGACCACGGCGAAGACCTCCTGCCGGGACGCGGTGGTCCTGATCGGCTCGTCCCGCCGCACCAGCGAGACGAGCCCGCTGTCGACGTTCGGCGCGGGCCAGAAAACGGTCCGCCCGATGGACCCGGCCCGCTTCACCTCGGCGTACCAGTTGGCCTTCACCGACGGAACGCCGTACACCTTCGAGCCCGGAGGGGCCGCGAGCCGGTCGGCGACCTCGGCCTGCACCATCACGAGCGTGCGCTCGATGCTGGGGAAGGTCTCCAGCATGTGCAGCAGCACGGGTACGGCGACGTTGTACGGCAGGTTCGCGACGAGCGCGGTGGGCGCGGGTCCCGGCAGCTCCCGTACGTGCATGGCGTCGGAGTGCACCAGCGCGAAGCGCTCGGCCCGCTCGGGCATCCGGGCGGCGACGGTGGCGGGCAGGGCGCCCGCCAGTACGTCGTCGATCTCCACGGCGACGACCCGCTCGGCGACCTCCAGCAGGGCGAGCGTCAGCGACCCCAGTCCGGGGCCCACCTCCACCACCACGTCGTCCGGCCGCACCTCGGCGGTCCGCACGATGCGCCGCACGGTGTTGGCATCGATCACAAAGTTCTGGCCGCGCTGCTTGGTGGGCCGCACGCCGAGGGCACCCGCGAGCTCGCGGACATCGGCGGGACCCAGAAGGGCGTCGGAGGTGGGACTGCTCACGCCCCCAGAGTACGGGTCACATCCCCCCACCCCAGGCCACCGGCCCCCTCCGGGGAGGACGGGCAAACCCCGGGCACCCCCTTCTCCCTTCGCACCCGGGGTGGGTGGGCAAACCCCGGGCACCCCTTGTTCCCTTCGCACCCGGTGCTGGTGCCGGCCGGGGTCGGGTCACGCAGCCCGGCGCTTACGGGGTGCCGCTGCGCCCACCCGTGCCGCCCCTGGCGGCACGATTGCCCGCAGAAACGAGGCTTCGCCGGCCCCCCGGCGTCACGCGCACCGCCGCTGCGTGGGTGGGCAGCCGCCCCCAGCTCCACGCACGCCCGCAGAAACGCGGCTTCGCCGTCCCCCGACACCCCACGCACCGCCACAGCGTGGGTGGGCAGCCATCCCTAGCTCCACGCACGCCCGCAGAAACGCGGCTTCGGCGCCCCCCACACCCCACGCACCGCCGCTGCTGGGTGGGCAGCCGCCCGATTGCCCGCAGCTTGAGCGACTGCCACCCGCAGTCGCCCTACGCACGGAAGGGTCCGTGCCGGTACGTCTCTGCCGCCGCTCAGCACCTCCAGGTCCTGGCCCCGGCAGGCGTCCGCGACCCCGGCCCGCTCGGCCTCGCCGCTCGCCAGGATCTGGCAGCGCGCGTGGAAACGGCAGCCCGCGGGGATGCGGGACGGATCCGGGGGCTCGCCCGTCAGCACCACCGGGTCGCCCGGCGCCTCCGGCAGGACCGACAACAGGGCCTGGGTATACGGGTGCTGAGGTGCTGTCAGAACCTGTTCGACCTCGCCGGTCTCCACGATCCGGCCCAGGTACATCACCGCGACCCGGTCGGCGATGTTCCACGCCAGGCCCAGGTCGTGGGTCACCACCAGGGCGGACAGGCCGAGTTCGGTCCTCAGACGCAGGAGCAGGGCGAGGATCTCGCCGCGTACGGAGGCGTCCAGAGAGGCCACCGGCTCGTCGGCGACGATGAGTTCGGGTTCCAGGACGAGCGCGCCCGCGATCACGACACGCTGGCGCTGGCCGCCGGACAGCTCGTGCGGGTAGCGCAGGAAGAACCGCTCGGGCGGCCTGAGCCCGGCCCGGGAGAGGGCCTCGGCGACCGCCGCCCGCTCGTCGCCGCCGTACCGGTGGATGCGCAGGCCCTCGGCCACCGCGTCGTAGACCGTGTGCCGGGGGTTGAGTGAGCCGCTCGGGTCCTGCAGCACCAGTTGGACGCGTTTGCGGTAGGCCTTCAGGGCGCGTGAGGAGTAGTCGAGCGGCTTGCCGTCGAAGGTGACGCGGCCGCCCGTCGGCGGGACGAGGCCGAGGAGCGAGCGGGCCAGCGTCGTCTTGCCGCAGCCCGACTCGCCGACCAGCGCCACGATCTCGCCGGGCCGGATGTCGACGTCGACGCCGTCGACGGCCCGGGCCCGGTCGGCGCCGTGCCGGCCCGGGAAGCTCACGTGCAGGCCCTCGGCGGTGAGGAGAGGCGAGGCCGATGTCGTCATGCGGTGCTCCTCGCGTCGTCCGCCTCGGGTTCCGGTGCGGATTCCTGAGCCGTGGCTTCCACGTGCACGCAGGCGGCCCACCGGCCACCGCCCGCCGCGCGCAGCACCTGGTCCTGTGTGCCGCACGAGTCGAGCGCCACCGCGCAGCGCGGGTGGAACGTGCAGCCGGACGGCAGCGCCGCCGGGTCGGGCGGGTCGCCCGGAAGGCCGCGCGGCGCGAACCGCGACGCCGCGTCACCGATGCGCGGAAACGCCGCCGACAGGGCTTTGCCGTACGGGTGTTGGGCGTTCTCGTACACCTGCCGCGCCGGCCCCTCCTCGACGACGCGGCCCGCGTACATCACCGCGAGCCGGTCGCAGGTGTCGGCCAGCACCGCCAGGTCGTGGCTGATCATGATCAGACCCACGTCCTGCTCGGCGACGAGCTGTTCGATCAGGCGCAGGATCTGCGCCTGGATCATCACGTCGAGGGCGGTGGTCGGTTCGTCGGCGATGACGAGCTGAGGGTCGCAGGCGAGCGCCATGGCGATCATGACACGTTGGCGCTGGCCGCCCGAGAGCTCGTGCGGGTAGGCGTCAGCGCGGGCGGCGGGCAGGCCGACGTGTTCGAGGAGTTCACCGGTCCTGCTCCTCGCGCCCGCCGGGGTCGCCTTCCTGTGCAGCAGGATCGGCTCGGCGATCTGGTCGCCGATGCGGTGCACGGCGTTGAGCGAGTGCATCGCGCCCTGGAAGACGATCGACGCCCCGGCCCAGCGCACCGCGCGCACCCGGCCCCACTTCATCGTCAGCACGTCCTCGCCGTCGAGCAGGATCTCACCGCTCGTGCGCGCCCCCGCGGGCAGCAGCCGCAGCAGCGCCAGCGCCAGCGTGGACTTGCCGCAGCCGGACTCGCCCGCGATCCCGAGCTTCTGCCCCGCCTCCACCGCGAGGTCCACTCCGCGCACGGCGGCGGCTCCGCCCGCGTACGTCACTTCGAGGTTCCTGACCTCCAGGAGCGTCAACGCGCCACCCCCAGCTTGGGGTTGAGAACCGACTCGACCGCACGGCCGCACAGCGTGAACGCCAGCGCGACGGTGGCGATCGCGATGCCCGGCGGCACCAGGTACCACCACTTGCCGGAACTCACCGCACCCGCCTCCCGCGCGTCCTGGAGCAGCCCGCCCCAGGAGACGACCGTCGGATCGCCGAGGCCGAGGAAGGCGAGCGTCGCCTCGGCGAGGATCGCCGAGGAGATGATCAGGGTCGTCTGGGCCAGCACCAGCGGCATCACGTTCGGCAGGACGTGCCGGGACATGATGTGCCAGTGGCCGCCGCCGAGCGCCTTGGCGCGCTCGATGTAAGGCCGCGACTCCACGGCGAGGGTCTGCGCGCGCACCAGCCGGGCCGTCGTCGGCCAGGTCGTCACGCCGATCGCCAGGATGATCGTGCCGAGCGAGCGGGACATCACGGTCGCGAGGGCGATCGCGAGCACCAGGGTCGGCATGACCAGGAACCAGTCCGTGATCCGCATCAGTACGGTCGCGTACCAGCCCTTGAAGTGCCCGGCGGTGATGCCGATGAACGCGCCGATCGCCACCGACAGCACGGCCGCGAGCAGCCCCACGAGCAGCGAGACCCGCGCGCCCCACACCACGAGGCCGAGCAGACTGCGCCCGAACTGGTCGGTGCCCAACGGGAATTCGGTGCTCGGGCTCTCCATCGGATCGCCGGGCGCTTCGGTCACGCTCTGCACGTCGGAGCCGACGGTCAACGGCGCGGTCAGTGCGATCAGCGCGAAGAGCGCGAGCGCGGCCAGGCCGAACACGCCGGCGTGATGGGTGCGGTACTGCTTCCAGAAGCGGGCGGCGGAGTGCCGCCTGCGCTGCCAGGCCAGGGCCCGGGGGCTCCGCGCCGCCGTCGGAGCGGGGGCCTTGTCCACGTCTGTGGGTTCAGTGGCGGTTGATTCGGTCGTCATCGGCCCACCCGGGGGTCGAGCAGCGGATAGATCAGATCGGCCAGCGTGTTCATCACGACCACAGCTGCCGCGAAAACGAAGAACAGCCCCTGGACAAGAGGCAGATCGGGCACGCTCAACGCCTGGTAGAAGAGCCCGCCGAGGCCCGGCCAGGAGAAGACGGTCTCGACGAGGATCACTCCCGCCACGGTCCGCCCGAGATTGATGAAGATCAGCGTCACGGTCGGCAGCAGTGCGTTGGGAACGGCATGCCGACGCCGTACGAGATCGTCCCGAAGTCCCTTGGCCCGCGCGGTCGTCAGATAGTCGCTGCCCATCTCGTCCAGCAGCGCCGAGCGCGTGACGAGCAGCGTCTGCCCGTACTCGACCGCGACCAGTGTGAGCACCGGCAGGACGAGATGGTGGGCGACATCGAGGACGTAGGCGAAGCCCTCCTCGCCGCCCGATTCCATGCCACCGGTCGGGAAGAGACCGGGGATCGGGCCGATGCCCACCGAGAAGACGATGATGAGCAGCAGTCCGAGCCAGAACGACGGGATCGAGTAAAGGGTCAGCGCCAGACCGGTGTTGAGCCGGTCACCGAGCCCGCCGTTGCGCCAGGCCGCGCGCGTGCCGAGGAAGATACCGAGCGCGGTGTAGAGGACGAACGCCGTGCCGGTGAGCAGCAGGGTGTTCGGCAGCGCCTCGGTGATCTTGTCGACGACCGGCGCCCGGAACTGGTAGGAGGTGCCGAGGTCGCCGGTGAGCGCCTTGCCGCAGTAGTCCGTGAACTGCTCCCACACCGGCAGGTCGAGACCGAACTCCCTGCGGTAGGCCGCGAGTTGTTCGGCCGAGACCTGACGGCCGCCCGTCATGTACTTGACCGGGTCGCCGGGGATCAGTCGGAAGAGGAAGAAACTGGTGACGAGGACGGCGAGCAGCGAGACGGCCGCGCCGCCCAGCTTGCCCGCCACATAGCGCAGATACGCGGTCCTGGTGCGCGCCCTTGGTCCGCGGACCGACGGCCCGGCCTGAGCCGGGCCGCCGATCGTCTCGACCAGCGCGGGTGTTGCGTCAGCGGTCATGAACTACTCATTCGCTCGTACGCCCATCGAGGTGCCGGTGATGCGTGCTGCCTACTCGCGGTCCCCGGCGGTGGACCGGCGGCGCATCGCGAGGAACACTCCGGCGCCCGCGAGGACGACGACGCCCGCGACGATGCCGATGATGACGCCCGTCGAGCTCGAACCGTCGGAGGACTCACCGGAGGACCCGGCCGGAACCGCCGACCACCAGCTCCAGTAGCCGTCCTGGCCGTAGATGTTGCCCGCGGCCTCGGGCATGGTGGTGATCGACTTGATCTGGTCGGTGCGGTAGGCCTCGACCGCGTTCGGATACGCCATGACGTTCATGTACCCGGTGTCGTACAGCCGTGACTCCGCCTGCTTGACGAGTTCGGCCCGCTTGGCGGCGTCGTACTCGGCGAGCTGCTGGTGGTAGAGGTCGTCGAACTTCTTGTCGCAGATGAAGTTGTCCGTCGCGCCGGTGTCCTTGGGGGTCGCCGGGAGGGCGTCGCAGGTCTGGATCGACAGCAGGAAGTCGGGGTCGGGGTTGGCGGACCAGCCGTCGAAGGCCAGGTCGTACTTGCCCGCGAGCCATGGGTCGGTCACGTTGTCCAGGCAGTTGAGCGTGACCCCGATGCCGAGCTTGCCCCACCACTCCTTGAGGTACTGGCCGACCGCCTTGTCGTTCGGGTCGGTGGCGTGGCACAGGATGCGGTAGTTGATCGGCTTGCCGTTCTTGCCGACGCGCTTGCCGTCACCGTTCTTCTTGTAGCCCGCCTGGTCGAGGAGCTGGGCCGCCTTCGCCGGGTCGTAGGCCAGTTCCTGGCTCGTCGACGGTTTCCAGAAGTACGAGGAGAAGCGGGGCGGGATGTAGCCGGCGCCCTCGACCGCGTGGCCCTGGAAGACCCTGTCGACGATCGTCTTGCGGTCGACCGCCATGAACAGGGCGTGCCGCACGTTCTCGTTCCGCAGCGACTCGTGTCCGTCGCCGAACTTCTTGCCGTCCTTGGCCTGCGCGCCCGGGTTGGTGGCGATCGCGTAGAAACGGCGGCCCGGCGCGTCGTTCACCTTGATGTCCTGCTGGCTCTTGAGCGCGGTGGCCTGAGCCGGCGTCAGGGGCCCGGAGACGAACGACACTTCACCCTTTTGGAGGGCGGCGACGGCCGCATCGCCGTCCTTGTAGTACTTGAAGACCAGCTCGTCGAACTTCGGGGTGCCGCGCCAGAAGGTCTTGTTGGGCTTCAGCCGTACGTAGCTGTCGGCCTTGTAGTCGGTCAGGACGAACGGCCCGTTGCCGACGATCGGGAACGACTTGTCGTTGTTGAACTTCGAGAAGTCCTTGACCTTCTCCCAGACGTGCTTGGGCACGATCGGCACGTCGAGCGCCGTCATCGTGGCCTGCGGCTTCTTCAGCTCGATCACCAGTTGGGTGGCGCTGGGAGCCGTGACCTTCTTGAAGTTCCCGACGAAGCTGCCGTTGGCCGTGGCCGCGCCCTCGTCGGTCATCATCTTGTTGAACGTCCACGCCGCGTCCTCGGCGGTGGCCTTCTGGCCGTCCGACCACTTGGAGTTGGAGCGGATCGTGTAGGTCCAGGTGAGCTTGTCGGACGACGGCTCCCACTTGGTGGCGAAGCCCGGGACGACGTGGTTGTCCTTGGGGTCGTAGTTGGTCAGGTACTCGTACATGAGCCGGTGAATGCTCGTACTGATCAGACGACTTGCCAGGAACGGACTGAGCGAGTCGACGCTCTGCGCGACCGCGACGGTCAGGACCTTCTTGCTCTCCTTGGCCTGGGCCTGCTGCGGCGCGGGGTTGAGCGGGGTCGCGAGACCGGCGGTGAGGGTGAGCGCCGCGGCGCCCGCAGCGGCGATGAGCCGAAGCCCACTGCTGTGTTTCTCGAATCTGTTCATCAGTCGGTGACCTCGCGTCATCGCTCGCACAGGGATGGCTTGTCGCAGTACTGGAGCAGGAGATTGATCAGGTGACGCCGGCGGGGTTGATGTGTGTGTCTATCAGCGGCGCTCCACGCACGTCAACGGCAGTTGGACCCCATGTGGCCTGCGGAAATAACGAGTTGGCTCGAATCTGACGCCCATTGGTTCAGACCGGTGACGCCCTCCTGGCCAGGGAGTGGCGCCCCTTTTCGCCCCTGGACACACGCAGGGCCCGCACCGTGGGTGAACGGTGCGGGCCCTGGCCCGAAATGACACCCCGAAAAGGGGCCGTCCGGGTGACTTCGCGCTACTGCTGAGGGGGCGCCGGAGGGGGCGGGGTCTGCCCCTGTTCCGGCTGGTTCAGCTGGTACGGCTGCCCCGGCGCGGGGGAGTTGGGCTGGAACGGCTGCCCCGGCTGGTACGGCTGGCCGGGCAGGGGGGCGGGCTGTGGCGCCTGCGGGGGCACTGCGGCCTGGCCTGGCTGGGGGTGCGGTGCCTGGCCGGGCTGGGGGTAGGCGGGGTACGGCTGGTGCGGCTGGGGGGAGGGCTGGTGGCCGGGCTGTGGTTGCTGTTGTGGTTGCTGCGGCTGCGGCTGCGGCTGCGGCTGCGGCTGGGCGTAGGGCTGGCCCTGCTGCGGGTATGCCTGGCCGGGCTGCGGGTATGCCTGGCCGGGTTGCGGATACGGCTGACCGGGCTGGGGCGGCTGCGGGACCTGGCCCTGGCCGAGCTGGCCCGGAACCGGCTGGCCCGGTGTGGGCTGGCCCGGATATCCCTGGCCGGGCATCGGCGGGGCGGCGACCGGCGGCGGGTTGCCGTCGTTCGTCCACAGCCCGTGCGACTGCTGGTGCCGCACGATGTCCTCGGCGACCATCGCGGAGAGGTTGAAGTACGCCTCCCGCACCTTCGGCCGCATCATGTCGAGGTCGACCTCGGCGCCCGCGGCGAGGTGCTCGTCGAAGGGCACGACCACGACTCCGCGGCAGCGCGTCTCGAAGTGGCCGACGATGTCGTCCACCTTGATCATCTTGCCGGTCTCGCGCACCCCGGAGATGACGGTGATGGACCGCGAGACGAGATCCGCGTACCCGTGCGCCGACAGCCAGTCCAGCGTCGTACTGGCGCTGCTCGCACCGTCGACCGACGGCGTCGAGATGATGATGAGCTGGTCGGCGAGGTCGAGCACCCCGCGCATGGCGCTGTACAGCAGGCCCGTGCCCGAGTCGGTGAGGATGATCGGGTACTGCCTGCCCAGCACGTCGATCGCGCGCCGGTAGTCCTCGTCGTTGAAGGTCGTGGACACGGCCGGGTCGACGTCGTTGGCGATGATCTCCAGCCCCGACGAGGCCTGGGAGGTGAACCGCCGGATGTCCATGTACGAGTTGAGGTACGGGATCGCCTGGACGAGGTCACGGATGGTGGCCCCGGTCTCGCGACGCACCCGGCGGCCGAGCGTACCGGCGTCCGGGTTGGCGTCGATCGCGAGGATCTTGTCCTGCCGCTCGGTGGCGAGCGTGGAACCGAGCGCGGTGGTCGTGGTCGTCTTGCCGACGCCGCCCTTGAGGCTGACGACGCCGATGCCCACCGGGCTGAGAGGGCGCTGACCTTCGTCCCAGCGATGTTTCACATGAAACATCGGCGGACGGAAGCCGCTGCGTCGACCGCCGAACCTGTTAC
>NZ_JBEXDZ010000189.1:0-16733 GCF_040606085.1 Streptomyces sp. NPDC005485
AAGGAGTTGGGGCTGGAGCCGTCGGCGCGGTTGCATCGGTTGCAGCACTCGTTGTTGGTGTCCACTCCGGCTGCCGGGATGCCCGGTCCGCCGGTGGCGTCCGGTCCGTCCGGGGCGTCGGTACCGGGGCAGGGCGGCGGACGCCTCGTCCGCGTCGACTGAACTGCTCCTTCCTCGAGCACGGAAGCCTCGAGCACGGAAGCCTCGAGCGCGGACTCCGCGACCGGGGCACGGCGCCCTGCCTTCGGAGCTCGTCTGCGGTTCCAGGCCGCCAGGGTGCCCCTTTTCAAGACGGCCGGCCGTCGACGGGCACGCGACCGGGCCGTCATGCGCACATGCCGTGGAAAGCCGTCCTGGGGCGTCCAGTTGGTTCAGGGCTGAGCGCCTCAACCCAGTTCCGAGCCCCGCGAGGCGGGAGTATCCAAGGGACTCGTGACAGCGACGTGAGAGAAGACGCGCTGCAGAGTCCCCGCCGCAACGCCGGGAATTTCTCCGCCGGCTTCTTCGAGGACATCGCCTCGTACAACATCCGCACCACCATCGTGGAGCCCGGCTGCTTCCGCACCGAGCTGCTCGTGGACGCCTCCACCACCTGGCCCTCGTCGACCAGTACCAGCCGCCGCTTCGTCGCCGGCGCCGACGCCATCGAAGGCGTCACGGCCTAGGCCATCAGCGCCCGGGACAGCAGAGCGGGAGCGAGGGTGATGATGCCCGTCACCACTCCGGGCTCGACCGTGGCTGCGTGCAAGCCGGGCAACCAGGCCTGCGTACCAGGGATTTGCAGCCCCGCATTTCTCATCTGCCCTTTCCCGCCCCATTGTGTTGATCCTTGTGCGGCCCTACTGTTCGACTTTGCCTGAGTCTGTTTGGTGCTGATCGTTCGGGTCGTATGGAGGGCCGCAGTGCGGGGTAATCGGATCAGTTCAGAAGTTACGAGGCCCAGTCGGGGGAGACGGTGGAGGGCGGTCCTCGCGACCGCCGCGACCATCGCCCTGGCCGCAGGCTTGAGCGCGCCCGCCGCGGAGGCGCGGGACGTCGGCGCACAGGCGCCCACCGCCGCGCACGCCGACGGTGCGCCGGCGCACACGGTGAGTATCGACGGCTACTCGTTCCTCGTCGACGGCAAGCGGACGTACCTGTGGTCCGGCGAGTTCCACTACTTCCGGCTCCCGAGCCCGGACCTGTGGCGCGACATCTTCCAGAAGATGAAGGCTGCCGGGTTCAACTCCACGTCGCTGTACTTCGACTGGGGATACCATTCGCCGAAGCCGGGCGTGTACGACTTCAGTGGCGTGCGTGACGCCGACAAGGTGCTCGACATGGCCGAGGAGGCAGGCCTCTACGTCATCGCTCGCCCGGCGCCGTACATCAACGCGGAGGTCGACAGCGGGGGCCTGCCCGGCTGGCTGACCACCAAGGCGGGGAACAACCGCAGCGACGATCCGCGGTTCCTGAAGTACGCGGACGAATGGCTGACCCAGATCGACCGGATCATCGCCCGCCACCAACTGACCAACGGCACCGGCTCCGTCATCGCCTACCAGGTCGAGAACGAGTACTACAAGGGCACGGCCGCCGGCCACTCCTACATGAAGCACCTGAAGGACAAGGCCCGCGCCGACGGCATCACGGTCCCGCTGACCGGCAACAACAACGGCACCTTCAACTCCGGCACCGGCGCCCTGGATGTCGACGGCCCCGACTCCTATCCGCAGGGCTTCGACTGCTCGAACCCCTCGAAGTGGAACGGCGTTCCGGACATCAGCTACGACCACCCCGCCGGCAAGCCGCTGTACACGCCGGAGTTCCAGGGCGGCGCCTTCGACCCCTGGGGCGGGCCGGGCTACGACAAGTGCGCCGAGCTGATCAACGACCGGTTCGCCAACGTGTTCTACAAGCAGAACATAGCCGTCGGCGCCACCGCGCAAAGCTTCTACATGACCTACGGCGGCACCAACTGGGGCTGGCTGGGCATGCCGCAGAACTACACGTCCTACGACTACGGCGCCGCGATCCGCGAGAACCGCCAGCTCGACCCGAAGTACGACGAGGACAAGCTGATCGGGTACTTCACCCAGTCGGTCGCACCCCTGACCAAGACCGACACGATCAGGGCCACACCGCCGGACAACTCGGCGGTCGTCGACACCGCCCGGATGAACCCCGACGCCAAGACGCAGTTCCACGTCCTGCGGCACGGCAACTCCACGTCCACCGCGGTCGACAAGGCCCACATCGCGCTGGACTTCAACGCTCAGCCCTCCGCCGACACCACGTACACCTGGGACGACCCCGACTCGGCGCTGCAGTACACCGGTTCGTGGTCGCACGTGGCCGACCAGAGCTACACCGGCGGCGACTACAAGCACACCGAGTCCTTCTCCAACAAGGCCGGTGACTCGGTGACCGTCCCCTTCGACGGCACGGCGATCCGCTGGATCGGCTCGAAGACCAACAACCACGGCAAGGCCGACGTCTACCTCGACGGCACCAAGGTCGCGACAGTCGACGACTCCGGCAGCGAGAACCAGGCAGTGGTCTTCCAGAAGACCGGCCTGCCGGACGGAGCCCACACCCTGAAGATCGTCGTCGACGGCAGCCACAGCTCGGGCTCCACCGACAACTACGTGGCCATCGACGCCATCGACGTGCCGACGGGGACCGCCGCCACGGAGCCGACCTACCCGGTCGTGCCCCAGCAGACGGGCACCGCGATCACGCTCGACGGACGCGACTCACACGTCATCGTGGCCAACTACCGGCTCGGCGACTCGCAGTTGCAGTACTCGACCTCGGAGATCATGACCAACGCGGCCATCGGTGACCGGGACGTCGCGGTCCTCTACGGTGATGCGGGCAGCGACGGCGAGACCGTGCTGCGCTACGCCTCCAAGCCGACGGTGACCTCCAGCGGCGGCCCGGTCACGACAACCTGGGACGCGAGCACCGGCGACCTTCGGCTGAACTACACGCACAAGGACCTGATCCGCGTCAGCATCACCGGCGGCGGACAGCGCCCGCTCGAACTGCTCCTCGGCGACAAGGCCACGGCCAAGACCTTCTGGCGTCAGGACACAGCGGCCGGCCCCGTCCTCGTGCGCGGCAGCCACCTGCTGCGGACGGCGACCAGCCTGAACAGCGGCCGCACCCTGGCACTCACCGGCGACAACGCCGACGACAAGAACATCGAGGTGTTCACCTCCGCCGACCGCATCACCTGGAACGGCCGGACCGTCGCCACCCGGGCCGGCGGCACGGGGAGCCTCACCGGGAAGATCCCCACGGCAGCCCCGATACACCTGCCGGCACTCACCAACTGGAAGCAGAGCGAGGAGTCGCCCGAAGCGGCCCCCGGCTTCGACGACACCAGTTGGCAGGTGGCCGACAAGACGACCACCAACAGCGTCTCCGGCGTCAACACGCCACCGGTGCTCTACGCGGACGACTACGACTTCCACACCGGCAACACGTGGTACCGCGGCCGCTTCCACGCCACCGGCAAGGAGACCGGCATCCACCTGGTCTCGGACTCCGGCGGAGGGGCGCAGGCGTTCTCCGCCTGGCTCAACGGCACCTTCCTGGGCAGCTCCACCACCGGCAAGGCCGACTTCGCCTTCCCGGCCGATGCGCTCAAGTCCAAGGGTGACAACGTCATTTCCGTGCTCACCGTGAACATGGGGCACGAGGAGGACTACAACTCGACCAACGGCAACAAGGCAGCGCGCGGCCTGACCAGCGCCTCCCTCGCCGGAGCACCGCTGACCGCCGTCACCTGGCGGCTGCAGGGCGTACGCGGCGGCGAGGACCTGCAGGACACGGTGCGCGGGCCGCTCTCGACGGGCGGCCTGTACGGAGAGCGGGCCGGCTGGTCCCTGCCCGGTTACCCGGACAGCAAGTGGAAGAAGACGTCCCTTCCGACGACCGACACCCGGCCCGGAGTCTCCTGGTACCGCTCCGACGTCGCCCTGGACCTGCCGCACGGCCAGGACACGTCGCTCGGGCTGACGTTCACCGACGACCCGTCACGCAAGTACCGGGCCACGATCTTCGTGAACGGCTGGCAGGTCGGCAACTACGTCAACTACCTCGGGCCGCAGCACACGTTCCCGGTGCCGAACGGGATCCTGAACCCGAACGGCCGTAACAGCATCGCCATTGCCGTATGGAACCTGGACGGCAGCACCGGCGGCCTCGGCAAGGTGTCGCTCACCAACTACGGCAGCTACGCCTCGGCCCTGCACGTCGCGCAGAACGACAGTCCGCGCTACGACGCCCGCAAGTACGCGATGCCGAAGCGGCCGGGCGCGGACGTCACCCTTGACGTGCCCGACACCGTCCAGTCGGGACGGGCTTTCACGGCCGAGGCCACGGTGCGGGTGCCGAAGGACAAGTCGTCCGCCTCCCAGCTGACGGCCTCCTTCTCCGCGCCCGACGGCTGGGACGTGAGCGCCCCGAGCCCCGCGTCGGTCAAGCGTGTGCAACCCGGCCGGTCGGCCACCTTCACCTGGAAGGTCCAGCCGCCGACAGGGGAGCTGCCGTCGGCCTCGGCACTCACCGCGACAGTCCACTACCTGCAGAACGGACGGCAGGCCACAGGCACGGACGAGCGCATCGTCGGCGAGATTCCGCCTGCTCCACCGGCCGGGAAGAACGCAGTGAGCGACCTGCCGTTCTTCTCGTCCACCAACGGGTGGGGTCCGGTCGAGCGTGACTCCAGCGTCGGTGAGCAGGCAGCCGGCGACGGCCGTCCGATCAGCATCTCCGGCGCGAACTACGCCAAGGGCCTGGGCACCAACGCGGACAGCGACATCCAGCTCTATCTCGCGGGGAACTGCTCGCGGTTGACGGCCGAGGTCGGTGTGGACGACGAGACCGGCGGCTCGGGAACAGTGACGTTCTCGGTGACGGCCGACGGCAAGACATTGGTGACCACGCCGACGATCCACGGCAAACAAGCTGCCGTGCCGATCGACGTGGACGTCAGCGGCGCCCAGGTGATCGACCTCAAGGTCGGCGACGGCGGCGACGGCAACGGCAGCGATCACGGTGACTGGGGGCTGCCCACGCTGACGTGTGGGTAGTGCCTGCCGCGCAAGCCCGGCATTGACGGCGAGGGCGACGATGACCACTCCGTGGGAGCGGTCATCGTGGTTCCTCGCCGTCGCTGTCAGGGAGCCGGCCGGCGCCCTCTCCGAAGCGGCTGACCCCGGGCGCTCGCCGAAGGCCCGGTCGACGCCGGGACGGCGAAGAATTTGGTGTGCGAGGCCGACGGAACCGGGTAACGTCATGGTCATGTTCTTCCAGACGCCGATTTACGAGTGAGAGCGTGATGGGCCCCTGCTGACGTCCTTCGACGTCGCCGCGCCCGTCCCCCACCGATGAATCCGTAGATCACTTCACATCATTCCGGGAGAACCCGTGAGCAAGAACATCAACAACCCCGTGGGCATGGGCGGCGGCCAGCGCAAGAAGCTGTCCCGCGCCGAACGGCAGAACAACGGTCCGCACCGCAACCTCGACCGCCAGGGTGCTGCCGACCAGAAGGCGGAGCTGGTGCGCAAGATGCGCGAGAAGGCAGGAGCAGCCGAGGGTGCCGGGCAGGCGAGCGACGACGCCGCACAGAGCTGACGTACCGCCGCCGCAGGGCGGCACCGCATGGGGCAGGGCCCGGACCGTGACGCGCGGTCCGGGCCCTGCTGCCGTACCGGGCGCGGCCGGTCCCGGTCAGCTCTCGGCCGAGCCCCCGCATCTCAGCCGACTACTTGGGGCAGCCGCAAGATTCAGCAGCCCCGTCACCGCCACCACCCGAGCTGCACCAGCAGCATCACCACCAGCGCCCTTCCCCGCGCCCAGCGCGGCGACACTGTAAGGAAGAGCGCGCAGGCGCTGCCCCGTACCCCGATGTACGCCGAATGTCAGTCGGTCATGCTGCCCATCTTCCAGACGGTCATGGACTTGACGACGCTGCCGTCGCCGAAGAGTCTCAGGCCGAGGGAGTCCTGCCGGAATGGGTAGGCACGGGTGGTGATCGACTTGTGTGAGTTCGCGTATGTCTCGATCACCGAGCGGTCGACGAACACGTCCAGTGTCAGAGTGCCGTTCGAGAGTGTCAGCGGCCCCTTCTGTATACCGAGGTTCTGCTCGGCGCCGGAGTCGTTTCCGGACCGCGTTCGGTCCACTCCCAGTTGTCCGGCGGGCGCGTCGTGGAACAGACGTGTTCGTTCTTCATCTCCCGGGCTGCGCAGCACGTCGAGACCGAATGTGTCTGCGCTGCCGCGCTCGAGTGTCAGCTTGATGTGGAGCATGTCGCCCTTGATGTCCGTCAGGCGCGAGTTCGCGTCGGTGATGGACGTCGGGGCATTGATGTCCATGAGGGGTTCGCCGACGTGGAGGCGTGAGACCTCCTCGACGGGGCTGAAGCCGATGTCGCCGTCGGGGAGCACGGACAGTTCGATGGGGAGGCCGGCGCGACACTGAGGGCCGTTCTTGGCCGTTCTTCCCTTCATGGCTGACTCCTGGACGGAAGGGCAGGGTCTCGCCGTGCCAAATCGGTTTAACCACGTGACTCGGCATCGTTCGCGCGCCGTCTCGGCTAAAGCAAGGGCTAACGCGAAGCGATTCACCGTGGCGTTATCTAAAAATCAGACATAAGAGCGCAAAAGGTGGCTGTTGCGGGTTCGAGATGTCCAGGGTGTTGACGTCGGACCCGAAGCGCATCACTCTCGTCGCAACCTTGCTAATCCGATTTAACAACGGAGCTGAGCCGCTGATGCCTGAACGCCGCGTGACGATGGCCGACGTTGCCCGCAGGGCGGGTGTCTCGCCGACGACCGCGTCGTTCGCCTTGTCCGGCCGCACGGACATGCGCATTTCCGCCGCTTCCCGGGAACGCGTGCTGGAGGCCGCCCGGGAGCTGGGGTACCGCCCCAACGTCACCGCGCGCAGCCTGCGGACGAAGTCGACCCAGACCATCGGGTTCGTGTCGGACCGGATCACCACGACACCGTTCGCGGGCGACGTGATCCGCGGTGCGATGGAGGCCGCCCGGGAACGGGACAACCTGCTGTTCATCACGGAAGCGGGTGGTGACCGCGCCGCCGAGTCGTCCCTGGTCCATGCCCTGCTGGACCGCCAGGTCGACGCGGTGATCTACGCGTCCATGTTCACCCGGTACGTGACACCGCCCAAGGAACTGTTCGGGCGCCGGGTGGTCCTGCTGAACTGTCTGGCCGACTTCGACGCGCCGTCCGTAATCCCTGACGAACTCGAGGCCGGCCGGGACGCGGCACGTGCGCTGCTCGGCGCCGGCCGTACCGAGGGAATCTGGGCGATCGGCGGCCACCAGGCCATCCCGGCCACGCCCGAGGGGATCATCGCCGGCAACGAGCGCATGCGCGGGCTGCAGGAGGTCCTGCGGAAAGGCGGCGCCCGCCTGGACGGTGTCATCGAGTGCAACTGGGACACGCTAGACGGCTACCGGGAGGTTTCGGCGCTGCTCGCGGCGGGCCACCGTCCCCGCGCACTGGTGTGCCTGAACGACCGGATCTCCTTCGGCGCCTACCAGGCGCTCGGCGAGGCAGGACTGTCGGTGCCCGGCGATGTGTCGGTGGTCTCCTTCGACGATCAGGACATCGCGTCCGTCCTGCGCCCGGCGCTCACCACGCTGAAGCTGCCGCACTACCAACTCGGCCGCCTTGCAGTGGAGTTGATCCTCGGCGAGGGCCCGCTCGAAGCCGCCGTACACCGTGTGCCCATGCCGCTTCAGGAGCGTGCCTCCATCGGCGCGCCCGCTGGGAGCTGATGTCCGGCACCCATGGACGGGTCGTCCCGCCGCCCGGAGCGGAGAACTCCCGGGCGGCGCGACGACCACCAAGAACAGCGACCGTCGCAACCGGTCGCCAAGGCGGGTCCGGTAAGACCCGTCTCAGTGAGATGGAGGAACCTCGTGGTGTTCAGAACCAGGCGCCTCGCTGGTGCGAGTGTAGCCGCCCTGGCGGCGACCGCGCTGATCGCCGGATGTGCGACCGGAAGCGGCGGCAGCTCGTCAGGAGCCAGCGGCAACACGATCACCTTGTGGACGCACAACGCCGGCAACTCGGCCGAGCTAGACGTCGTCAAGAAGATCATCAAGGATTTCAACGGCTCCCAGAGCAAGTACAAGGTCAAGCTCCAGGCGTTCCCGCAGAGCGACTACAACAACTCCGTCGTGGCGGCCGCCTCGGCCCGCAAGCTGCCCTGCCTGCTCGACGTGGACGGCCCCAACGTGGCGAACTGGGCCTGGGGCGGCTATCTGTCCCCGATCGATGTCTCCGGCAGCGAGGTACCCCTGTCCGACCAGCTGGCCAGCACCGTCGGCCGCTACCAGCACAAGGTCTACGGGTTCGGTTTCTACGACGTCGCCCTGACCTTCTTCGCCCGCAAGTCGGTGCTGAACAAGTACGACATCCGCGTCCCGACCATCAACAAGCCCTGGACGAAGGCCGAGTTCGACTCCGCCCTCGCCAAGCTGAAGAAGAGCGGGAAGTTCGCCTACCCGCTGGAGACGGGTACCGGCGGCACCGGCGAGTGGTGGCCCTACGCCTACTCCCCGCAGCTGCAGAGCTTCGGCGGCGACCTGATCAACCGCGACGGCTACAAGACAGCCTCCGGCACCCTCGACGGCAGGAGCTCCGTGGAGTGGGCCACCTGGTTCCGGTCGCTGGTGACCAAGGGCTACATGGCGAAGAAGTCCGGAGCCGACCCCAACAAGGACTTCCTGGCCGGCAAGAGCGCCATCCAGTGGGACGGCAGCTGGAACGCGGCCAAGAACGCCGAGAAGCTCGGTGACGACCTGGCGATCATCCCGCCGGTCGACTTCGGCAACGGGCCCAAGATCGGCGGCGCCTCCTGGCAATGGGCCATGAGTTCCACCTGCTCCAACAAGGCCGGGGCGCAGGCGTGGCTGAAGTTCTCCCGCCAGACGAAGTACTTCGTCGACTACGCCAAGGCCACCGGCACCATCCCGGCCATCGAGGCCGCCGCCAAGCAGGTCGACGGCTACCAGCCGGGCGGGAAGTTCAACGAACTCGTCCAATTCGCCCGCAAGTTCGCGGTCGTGCGCCCGGCCACCCCCGCCTACCCCTACATCTCCACAGAGTTCCAGAAGGCGGCCCAGGACATCCTGGCCGGCGCCGACCCCAAGAACGCGCTGGGCCAGGCCGCGAAGGACATCGACAACAACCTGAAGACGAACAACAACTACTCAGGCTGACCCGCCCCACCCCGGTCCGGTTCGGGCCCCGACCGCGCTCTCCCTGCGCGCCCGAACCGGACCGGCCTCCCCTGGAGCTACCGTGACCACCATGATCGCGGCCCTCGGCCGGCTGCGTCCGATCCGGCGAACCCGAACGACCAACGCCCGTCGCCGTGAGAGCCTCACCGCCCTCGGCATGGCCAGCCCGGCCGTCGTGCTGCTGATCGTCTTCCTCGTCGTACCGGTCGCCCTCGCCTTCGCCCTGGCGTTCACCGACGCGAGGCTCATCTCGCCCACCCCGGCCCGCTTCGTGGGCCTGAGGAACTTCACCCAGCTCTTCGAAGACCCGGTTTTCTACAAGTCCCTGCGCAACACGGCGTACTTCGCTGCCGTCGTCGTCCCGCTCCAGGCCGGGCTCGCCCTGGTGCTGGCGCTGCTGGTCAACGGGAAGGTGCGCGGCGTCAACTTCTTCCGCACCGTCTACTTCCTGCCGGTCGTCACCTCGATGGTCGTCGTGTCCCTGCTGTGGACCTTCCTCTACCGCCAGGACGGCCTGGTCAACCACGTCATCTCGACCCTCACCCTCGGACATGTCCACGGCCCGGACTGGCTGGGCGACCCTGCCACCGCCATGCCCGCCATCATCCTGATGTCAGTGTGGCAGGGCGTCGGCTTCCACATGGTCATCTGGCTGGCCGGCCTGCAGACCATCCCCGCCGAGCTGTACGAGGCCGCCGACCTGGACGGAGCCACCCGCTGGCACCGCTTCCGCCATGTCACCTGGCCGGGCCTACGAGCCACCCGCACGTTCGTGCTCGTCACCATCACCATCGCGGCGTTCAGCCTCTTCACCCAGATCAGGGAGATGACGCAAGGCGGCCCGCTCGACTCCACCACCACCGTCGTCTACCAGGCGGTGCGCACCGGCTACGACCAGCAGCAGACCGCGTACGCATCGGCGATCTCCCTGGTCTTCTTCGTGCTCGTGCTGGCCGTGTCCCTCGTCCAGCGTTTCCTGACCCGGGAGAAGGACTGACATGACCTCCCTCCTCAAGCACCTCGGCGGTCACGCAGGTCGTGTCCTCCTCGCTCTGGTCTTCGCGCTGCCCCTGCTGTTCATGCTGGTCTCGTCGTTCAAGTCGGACGACCAGATCTTCGGTGACCTCGGCTCCCTACGCGCCTTCCTGCCAGTGGGCGCCCTGTCGCTGGACAACTACACGGGCGTGTTCGACCGCGTCCCGGCGGCACGGTTCCTGCTGAACTCCGTGCTGATCTCCACGATCACGGTCGTGGTCGGCATCATCGTCAACAGCCTCGCCGCGTTCGCCCTGTCCCGGATGCGCTGGCCCGGCCGCAAGCTCGTCCTGACCGCCGTCATCGCCACCCTCATCGTGCCGTTCGAGACCTTCGCACTGCCGCTGGTGTGGTGGGTCAACCAGCTGCCGCTGCTCCGCGTCAACGGCTTCCAGCTGGAGTGGACCACCGGCTGGATGGACACCTACCAGGTGCAGATCGTGCCATTCGTCGCCAACGCCTTCTCGATCTTCTTCTTCCACCAGTACTTCCAGAGCATCCCCAGGGAACTCGACGAGGCTGCCGTCGTGGAGGGCGCCGGATGGTTCACCATCTACCGCCGTATCGTCATGCCCCTGTCCGGGCCGGCGGTCGCCACCGTCGCCATCCTGACCTTCCTGCCCGCCTGGAACTCCTACCTGTGGCCGTTGATGGTCGTGCAGAGCGAGGAGCTGCGGCCGGTGATGGTGGGCATCTCCTACTTCTTCCAACTGAACGTGGGCTGGGGTCAGATCATGGCCTACTCCTCCATGATCACCGTGCCGGTCCTCGCCCTCTTCGTGGTGTTCCAGCGGTCGTTCGTCAACAGCATCGCCTCGACCGGCGTCAAGGGCTGACCCCGTACTCCGCCGACTTCCTCTCACTGAAAGGACCTCTGCGTGTCCGTCATGCCCGCAGATTCCCACCTGCCAGTCGCGCACCTGCGCCCGCCCCGCAACTGGATCAACGACCCCAACGGGCTGGTCTTCCACGACGGTCACTACCACGTGTTCTTCCAGTACAACCCGTACGGGCCGCAGCACGCGAACATGCACTGGGGCCACTTCCGCAGCCCCGACCTGCTGACCTGGGAGGAACTCCCGCTCGCGCTGACCCCCACACCGGGCGGCGAGGACGCCGATGGCTGCTTCTCGGGCAACGCCGTCTCCGACGGCGATCGCCTGGTCGCCTTCTACTCCGCGTTCCGTACCGACCGCTGGGCGCAGCCGGTCACCACCGCCGAGTCCCGGGACAACGGTGTCACCTGGGCACCGCGCGGCAGCCTGCTGATCCCCGATCTTCCTGTCGGCGCCACCATGTACCGCGATCCGTACGTGTGGCGCGAGGCCGGTCGCTGGCGCATGCTGGTCGGCTCCGCGCAGGTCGACGGCCGGGCCGCGGCACTGCTGTACGAGTCCGCCGACCTCGAACAGTGGGAGTACCAGGGGCCGTTCCTGACCCGGGCCCCGCACCTGGTGGCACCGGGCGCCGACACAGGGCTGGGCTGGGAGTGCCCCCAGTACCTGCACGCTGACGGACGCGGCGCGCTGATAGTCAGCGCCTGGGACCCGGAGCAGGGACCGCGCCGGACCGTGGTCTATGCCGGCCGCGAACAGGACGGCCGCTTCCTCGCCGGCACACCCGTTCTGCTCGACCACGGCCCCGACTTCTACGCCCCGGCGCTGCTGCCCGCCCCCGACGGCCGGTGGCTGCTGTGGGGCTGGTCGTGGGAGGCCCGCGACGCGGAGTGGGCGCGTGAGGCCGGCTGGGCCGGGCTGCTGACCCTGCCGCGCGAGGTGACACTCGGCGAAGACGGCTCTGTACGCCAGCAACCGGCCAGGGAACTCCTCTCGCTGCGTGACGGACGTGCCGTGACGTCTTCCGGCGAGACCTCCGGAACCGCTGTACTGGGGACGGTGAGCGCGAGCTTCGATCTGACGGCCCGCCTTGAACTCCGCGCCACGGGGACGGCAGGGGGACTACGGCTGGTGACCTCTGCCGATGGCACCGAATACCTCGACATCAGGATCGACTCCGCCACCGGCGAGCTCGTCGTCGACCGGGTGCATGCCTCACTCGACCCGCGCGCACACGGCGGCACCTACCGCGTCCCCTGCCCCGAAGCGAAGACGGCGTCCGGTGCCCCGATCGAACTGCGCCTGGTGGTGGACTGTTCCGTTGCCGAGCTGTACCTGCCGTCGGGCCGGACGCTGACCTTGCGGTTCTATCCCACCGGGGGCGGCCCCTGGCGGATCGAAGCCCGCGCCGTTGGGGAGGGCCACCTCCGTTACACAGTCGGGGCCTGGAACGTGCGGCCGTACACCATGCGATGCGTGGCAGAGGCGAGCGCCCAGTCCGCGCTTATGTAGGTCGTCTTCGCCTTTCTGGCCGGCTGGGCCGCGAGCCTTGGCTCCGAGCACCAGCGGGACGGCGCCACGAACGGACAGCCCCGCCCTGTCTACGGCGAGGTGGCCAGGTGCGGGGAGCGGAGTACGAGCAGTGTGATCTCGCTGGGGGCGAAGACGCGGAACGGTGGGCCCCAGAAGCCGGTGCCGCGGCTGGTGTAGAGGAGGGTGCGGGTGCCGTGGTGCGTGAGGCCGGCGAGGGCGGGCTGGTCCAGGCGGACCAGGTGGTGGAAGGGCCAGATCTGGCCGCCGTGGGTGTGGCCGGAGAGTTGGAGGTCGATACCGGCGGCTGCCGCCCGGTCGACGAACTTGGGCTGGTGTGCCAGGAGCAGGACGGGCAGGTCGGGGTCTGCGCCGTTCAAGGCTCCGGCGAGGTGGGCGCGGTGGCCTGCCAGGCCGGAGGACTCGGCGGTGACGTCATCCACACCGGCGACCACGAGGGTGTCGCCTCCGCGTTCGAGCAGCAGATGCCGGTTGCGCAGCGGCTCCCAGCCCAGCTCGTCCATCAGGTCGACCCAGCCCTGGGCCTCGCTGTAGTACTCGTGGTTGCCGGTGACGTATACACGGGCCCGGGTGGCCTGCACGCTGCCGAGTGGGACGGCCTGGGCGCGGCGGCGTTCGGCCGTGCCGTCCGCGATGTCGCCGGTGTGGCAGACCAGGTCGGCTTCCAGAGTGTTCACCGTCTCGCACACCCGTGCCGACCAGCGAGTGCGATCGAGTGGGCCGTAGTGGGTGTCGGTGATGAGGACGACGCGGATGCCGTCCAACCCGGCACCCAGCCGTGGGAGTTGCACGTCGAGTCGGCGTACGCGTGGCACGCGGCGGGCCTCGGCGTACCCCCACCCGAGCAGTGCGGCGGTGACGCCGAGGACGGCCCAGGTGACGATTCGGGCCCGGTCCTGGCTCTCGCCGACGCCGGCCACGGTCAGGGTGAGCCGCAGGAAGACGCCGAGCAGAACGGACCAGGTGAACAGAACCCAGCTGCTGCCCAGCAGGGTGTCACCGACGATCGCCGCCCGGTCCTGCTGGCGTCGGCCGTGGCCGCGCCCCATCGCGAGCGGCATCCCGATGAGGCCGAGGGTGAACAGGGCGGTGCCGGCCGGCGTGACGGGCAGCGGCCAGTGCTGGCCGCTGTACAGGAGCACCCAGCAGGGCACGGCCCACAGCAGGACGGGGGCGATCAGGGGGATGTAGCGCATTATGCGGTGCAGTCGGCTCTGCCGTGGCGCTCGCGCTTCACCGTCGGCGGGTCGGACGTTGTTGGTGGCGGTCACGTTTCCCCTCCCTGACCAGGCTGCCGTCTCGCGCACTGTATCCGGTGGCCCTCGGGCCGGCCGGACCTGCCCTTGCGGGCGATGCGCACACCAATGCCCTTGCCCCGTAACCATTTCCGCAGGTACGGACCAATGAGCGATCACGACGTAGGGGGCCGTCCTAATCCGGTGTTCGAAATGCTGTGTGCCTCCTACAGTGAAGCCCAATGACACTCCTACATGTTCATGATCATGGGGGCGATGGCCCTCAACTGGTTCTATTGCACGGATACTCGCGGTCGCTGACCGACTGGGATGCCTCGGCCGCCCTGCTCACCGCCGGGCACCGTGTCCTCGCCGTCGACCTTCCCGGGCACGGCCGCTCTCCCGGTATCTCCCCCTGGACCATCCCTGCCGTGGTGCAGGACATCGCGGAAACACTCGATGCGCATGGCGTGCCGGAGGCCGTTGTGGTGGGCCACTCACTCGGCGGAGTGGTCGCGGTCGAGTACGCCCGGGCGAACCCGGACCGTGCCCGTGCCGCGGTGAATCTCGACGGCTTCTGGTGGGGACGCGAGTACCCCGGTGCCGAACGGGTGAGTGAGGGGCTGCTGGCATCGGCCGGGACCATCGCGCCACCCGAGTACATCGAGGAGCGGGTCGTCACCGCCGGGCGGTTCGGGATTCCCGCCGATCGTGCGGAGGCGGCTGCCCGTGCGGCCGTCCGCCCGTTGTCCGACGGCAAGTGGCAGACGCTGCCGGAACGGACGGAGGCGCTGGAGATCTTCGACGAACTCCACAAGGTCTTCGCGCGCGGTGTCACCGGATGGCTGGACGGGGTCGACGGCCCACTCCTGCTCGTACAGGCCGACCGCCAGCTGCCGCCTGCGCCTGGCATGGAGTGGTTCAGCGAATTCAGCGCCCGGTTCGCACAGGAGGTCTCCGAGGAGCTGGCCGCGCTCTCCTCCGCCCGGCCGACGGTCAGCGTCAACCGGATCGACGCCACCCACCTCATGACCCTGGAGGCGCCGGAAGCGGTGGCGACGCAGGTAGCCGGGTTCGTTCGAGGCCTGCCGGCCTGACTCTTCTCGCGGATCTCGGAACCCGCGCGGAGGCTGAACTACGGTCCGCGCGAAGACGATGCAGGCGATACGGCCCCTCGGCGGAGCATTCCACGCCGAGGGGCTCTCGGCGCTCCCTGTGGCTCGCAGGCCCCGCACTTCGACCCGCGTTCGCTGTTCTCTGAACGTTTCCCGGCTCCGCTCATCGGTGAACCAAGAGCAACCAATGGTTGCGTATGCGGCAGGAGTGGCCTACAGTTATGTGCAACCAAAGGTTGCAAGAGGTCGGAGGAGTGCGATGGAGTACGGCAGCATCGAGCGGGAGATCCGTGTCGAGGCCACGCCCGAGGTGGTCTACGCGGTCATCAGCACGCCCGAACATCTGCGGGAATGGTGGCCGGACGAGGCGGAGTTCAAGCCGGTGCCGGGCGCTACCGGGTCCATCTCGTTCGGCGAGAGGTCCACGCCGGACGTGAAGGTCGTGCCGCTCACGGTGATGGAGGCGGACCCGCCCCGGCGGTTCTCCTTCCGGTGGGTGTACGAGGAGGGGGAGGCCGCGACGTCGGCCAACTCGCTCCTGGTGACCTTCGACCTGGTCCCGTCGGGCGCGGGCACGCTGCTGCGCTTCACCGAGACGGGATTCCGTGAGAACGGCTGGGAGGCGGCTGTGCTGGAGGAGCAGTACCGCGATCACGTCAACGGCTGGGACCACTTCCTGCCCCGTCTCGTCACCTACGTCGCTCGGCTGGTGTCCGCGCGATGAGCGTCGCGATCGACGACGACCTCTGGTCGGCGGTCGGGGATCCCATCCGGCGGCGGATGCTCGACCTGCTGCTGACGGACGGCGGCGGTACGGCGACCACGCTCAGTCAGCGGCTGCCGGTCACGCGGCAGGCCGTCGCCAAACATCTTGGCGTACTCGACCGAGTGGGTCTGGTCCACGCCACGCCGTCCGGACGCGAGCGCCTTTACGAGGTGGACGAGGCCCAGCTCGCCCGTGCCGTCGCGCAGCTGTCGTCGGTCGGGGCCACCTGGGACGCGCGGCTGCATCGCATCAAGCGGATCGCCGAGGCGATCCAGCGGAGCCAGGAGGGCTGATCCCTCACGAAAGAACGTGGCCACATATGTGGTGGCAGAGCGCATGACCGCGTCCGAATGCGGGCGTCCATACGGAAAGAGGTATCGAGATGCTGGACATTCTGCACAGGATCGGAATCACGTCGTCTCCGGACAAGGTCTACGCGGCCTTGACCACGGTCGATGGGCTGGCGAGCTGGTGGACGGAGGAAACGGAAGGCGACGCCGAAGTCGGGGGAGTAATCCGGTTCCGCTTCGAGGCCGGCGGGTTCGACATGAAGGTTTTGGAGGTGCGGCCCGCCCAGCGTGTGCTCTGGGAGGTCGTCGGCGGTCCCGAGGAATGGATCGGTACTCACGTCAGCTTCGATCTCAAGCAGGAGGACGGCTTCACGATCGTGCTGTTCCGGCACGAGGGCTGGAAGGAGCCGGTGGAGTTCATGTACCACTGCAGCACCAAGTGGGCGACCTTCCTGATGAGCCTCAAGAACCTACTCGAAACCGGCAAGGGTGAGCCGGCGCCGCACGACGTCAAGATCAGCAACTGGCACTAGGGGGTGTTTGAAAGTCCTGTGCGGTGCCCGCGGTGTTCGGTGCGTGCCCTCGGCGTGCCGGACGAAGGCCCTCGTACTGGACGTACTTGGGGCTTCGGCCG
>NZ_JBEXDZ010000190.1:0-16621 GCF_040606085.1 Streptomyces sp. NPDC005485
GCGACGGACAACGGGTGTACTTCGCGGGCGACACGGGCTACGGACACTGGTTCTCGCGCATCGGCCGCCGGTACCCGGGGATCGACCTGGCGCTCCGCGGCGTGATGCCCAGCGACATGCCCGACAGGCCGCGCTGGCGGCCGCCCAGCTTGCCCGCGATGGCGCGCAGTGCGGAGCCCGCGGGGGAGTCGGGGTCGCTCAGGACGACGGGCTTGCCCTCGTCGCCGCCCTCGCGCAGGCGGACGTCGATCGGGATGGAGCCGAGGACCGGGACGTTCGCGCCCGTGGTCCGGGTGAGGCCGTCGGCGACCGACTGGCCGCCGCCCGTGCCGAAGACGTCGACCATCTCGCCGCAGTGCGGGCACGGGAGGCCCGCCATGTTCTCGACGACACCGACGATCTTCTGGTGGGTCTGCACCGCGATGGAGCCGGCCCGCTCGGCGACCTCGGCCGCCGCCTGCTGAGGCGTCGTGACGACGAGGATCTCCGCGTTCGGGACGAGCTGCGCGACCGAGATCGCGATGTCGCCGGTGCCCGGCGGCAGGTCCAGCAGCAGCACGTCCAGGTCGCCCCAGTACACGTCCGCCAGGAACTGCTGGAGGGCGCGGTGCAGCATCGGGCCGCGCCACACGACCGGGGCGTTGCCCGGGGTGAACATGCCGATGGAGATGACCTTCACGCCGTTCGCGGACGGCGGCATGATCATGTTCTCGACCTGGGTGGGCTTGCCGTCGGCGCCCAGCATCCGGGGCACGGAGTGGCCGTAGATGTCGGCGTCGACGACGCCCACCTTGAGGCCGTCCGCGGCCATCGCCGCCGCCAGGTTCACCGTCACTGAGGACTTGCCCACGCCGCCCTTGCCGGACGCCACCGCGTACACGCGGGTCAGCGAGCCCGGCTTGGCGAAGGGGACCTCGCGCTCGGCCTGGCCGCCGCGCAGCGCGGACGCCAGCTCGCGGCGCTGCTCGTCGCTCATCACGTCCAGCGTGACGTCGACGCGCGTGACGCCGTCCACCGCCGAGACCGCCTCCGTCACGTTCTTCGTGATGGTCTCGCGCATCGGGCAGCCGGAGACGGTGAGGTAGACGGTGACCGCGACCGCTCCGTCCGCACCGATCTCCACCGATTTGACCATCCCCAGCTCGGTGATAGGTCGCTGGATCTCGGGGTCGTTCACCGTCGCCAGTGCTTCACGCACCGCGTCTTCCGTAGCCATAGTGACGATGGTACGGCGCCCCCCAGGTGCCTCGGAAAGCCCAATCAGCGGTCGTCTACGTCACGTCCGCGCGGTGGTTCCGCCGGGAATACGACGTGGCCGTCCTGGTGATGCCCGTCCAGCTCCTTGACCAGGTCCTGGAGTTCGGAGCGGATCCAGTCACGGGTGGCGACCTCGCCGAGGCCGATGCGCAGGGCGGCGATCTCGCGGGTGAGGTATTCGGTGTCGGCGATCGACCGCTCGTTCTGCTTGCGGTCCTGTTCGAGATTGACCCGGTCGCGGTCGTCCTGCCGGTTCTGCGCGAGCAGGATCAGCGGGGCGGCGTAGGAGGCCTGGAGGGACAGCATCAGGGTCAGGAAGATGAACGGGTAGTTGTCGAAGCGCAGGTCGCGGGGCGCGAAGATGTTCCACACCACCCACAGGATGATCACGAACGTCATCCAGACGATGAACCGCCCGGTGCCCAGGAACCGAGCGATCCGCTCCGACAGCCGCCCGAAGGCCTCGGGGTCCCATTCGGGCACCAGCCGTCGGCGCGGCGGCAGCGGCTGGTCCAGCCGGATGCGCGGCCGGGTGGCCGCCGTCGCCCCGGAGGCGGTGCGCTCGCGGGTCTCGACGCGCGGCTCGCGTCCGCCCTGCTCAGGCGCCATGGGGAGCCCCCTCGTCCAGATGGAACTCGGTCTCGCGCCAGTCCTCCGGCAGCATGTGGTCCAGTACGTCGTCCACGGTCACCGCGCCGAGCAGCGAGCCGCTCTCGTCGACCACCGGCGCCGCGACCATGTCGTACGTCGCGAAGAAGCCCGCCACCACCGGCAGCGCGGCATCCGGCGCCAGCGGCATCAGATCGTCGTCGAGGAGCGCGCTGACCAGCGTGTACGGCGGGTCGCGAAGGAGCCGCTGGAAGTGCACCGTGCCCAGGTACTTGCCGGTCGGCGTCTCGTCCGGCGGACGGCACACGTACACCTGGGCGGCGAGCGCGGGGGACAGGTCCTGGTTGCGGATGGAGGCCAGCGCGTCGGCGACGGTGGCGTCCGGCCGCAGCACGATCGGCTCGGTCGTCATCAGACCGCCGGCCGTCTTCTCCTCGTACGCCATCAGCCGCCGTACGTCGGCCGCGTCGTCCGGCTGCATCAGCGTCAGCAGCCGCTCCTTGTCCTCCTCGGGGAGCTCGGCGAGCAGGTCGGCCGCGTCGTCCGGGTCCATCGCCTCCAGGACGTCGGCGGCGCGCTCCTCCTTCAGCTTGCCGAGGATCTCGATCTGGTCGTCCTCGGGCAGCTCCTCCAGGACGTCCGCGAGACGGTCGTCGTCGAGGGCGGCGGCCACCTCGGCGCGCCGTTTGGGGGAGAGGTGGTGCAGGACGTTGGCGAGGTCGGCCGGGCGCAGCTGCTCGAAGGTGGCGAGGAGGCTCTCGGCGCCCTGCCCGTGCTCCTCCAGCGAGAACCCGGTCACGGCGGACCACTCGACGGTCAGCGTCTCGCCCTTCGCACGCCGGAACGCCCCGCCGGCCTTCCCCTTCCGTACGAACACCCGGTCGATCTCCCAGTCCCGGCGGGCCGGCAGCTGCTGCATCGCCACGTCGAGGACGGTGACCTCCTCGCCGGTCTCCACGAGCGTGACGCGCCGGTCGAGGAGCTCGCCGAAGACCAGACGCTCGGTAGGCCGCTGCTCGAAGCGCCGGACGTTGAGCACGCCGGTGGTGATGACCTGGCCGGACTGGATGGCGGTCACCCGGGTCATGGGCAGGAAGATGCGGCGCCGGGTGGAGAGTTCGACGACGACCCCGAGCAGTCGCGGCGGCCGGCGGCCGACCCGCAGCATGGCGACGAGGTCGCGGACGCGCCCCACCTGGTCGCCGTTCGGATCGAAGACGGGGACACCGGCGAGGTGCGAGACGAAGATCCGGGGGGCGCCTGCTGCCATGCGCCGCGCCTCCATTTCGTACGCCAATGTCCGCTGAAGTGGGCTTCAGGCTAGCCCGTCCCGGTCGGATACGCCCTGGTGGGCGGTGCGGACGGACTGCCTCCGTCGGCCGTGTGCGACCCGGGTACGCTGCCGTACGCCGCTGAGGACCCCCGCACGAGAGGCGCCCCACCCGTGACTGTACTTCCCACTGGCCGCCGTACTCGCAGGGTCGCACTGGCGAGCGCGGTGGGCGTACTGGCGGTGACGGGGACCGGGCTGACGGGGTGCAGCGGTGAGGACCCGGACGCGGGCACCAACGGAGTGGGCAAGCTTTCCGCGGCGCAGATCGAGGCGAAGTCGCGCAAGGCCGCTCAGTCCGCCGACGCCGTAAGGCTCTCGGGGAACGTGGTAACCAATGGCGTCACGTACAAACTCGACATGCACCTGAAATCGGACGGCGGCACCGGCTCCGTCACCTCCAAGAACGGCACCTTCCGGCTGCTGCGCGTGGGCGAGCACCTCTTCCTGAAGGCCGACGCCGTGTTCTGGAACCACGAGGACGGCAAGAGCGACGACGGCGGCTCGGACACGGCGGCCGCCGACAAGCTCGACGGCATGTACGTGAAGGTCCCGCAGGACGACCCCGCCTACAAGCGCTTCAGCGGCTTCACCGACAAGAACGTCCTCCTCGACGGCCTGCTCACCCTGCACGGCAAGCTCGCCACGGACGGCCATCACGAGCAGAGCGGCGTCCGCACGATCCGCATCACCGGCGACAAGGGCTCCGGCGGCACCCTGGACGTCTCCCTGAAGGGCACGCCCTACCCGCTCCGGCTCGTCCGCGCGGGCGGCGCCGGCACGCTCAGCCTCACCGACTGGGGCAAGGGCTTCTCCCTGGAGGAGCCGAAGAAGCAGCAGGTCGTGGACTACGGGCAGCAGCTGCCGTCGTCGTAGTGCTCCGGGGCTTCAGGACCGCCCGCCCCTGGCTACTTCTTGTGCTTCTTCCTGAAGAGCAGGCGGGGCAGGGCCGCCGGGATCGGCTGCCGGGTCGTCGCCGGGGTCGGCAGCGGGGGTGCGGCGAGCGAGCCGTCCGGCAGCTCGGCCGGGTTGCCCGACGGCTCCAGGCGCAGCACCCGGCACTCGCTCGCCCAGCGCTCGGGCATCGCCTCGCCGTCCGGCGCGTTCAGCCGCTTGCCCTTCAGTTCGGCGACCGCCGCCTCCCACTGCGCGGACCGCGGTGCGAGCTCCACGACCTTCGCGGGCCAGGCGACCAGCCGGCCGCCCTTGTCCTTGCTGCGTACGGTGACGACCGCGCTGCCGCCGTCGGTGAGCCCCGGCAGCGGCTGCTCGCCCGGCCCGTCGCCGACCACGCACACCGCGCCCTCGTGCCACACGTGCCACAGCGGGCGGTCGACGCCCTCGGCCGAGGTGGCGGGCGCGCCGCTGCCCGCCACCCAGATCAGCCCGGACTTCTTCGTGGCCTCCTCGACGAGGGCCTGGTCGAGCAGCTCGCTAGTCATGGGGCAAGACTAACCAGCCCCGTCACAGCCAGCCGTTGCGCTTCAGCGTGCGGTGGATCGTGAGACAGACGCCGACGGTGAAGCCGAGCACCAGCGGGTAACCGAACTTCCAGTGCAGCTCCGGCATGTACTGGAAGTTCATGCCGTAGACGCCGCAGACCATGGTCGGTACGGCGACGATCGCCGCCCACGAAGTGATCTTGCGCATGTCCTCGTTCTGCGTGACGGACGCCTGCGCGAGGTTGGCCTGGAGAATCGAGTTGAGCAGCTCGTCGAAGCCGAGGACCTGCTCCTGGACGCGGGCGACGTGGTCGGCGACATCGCGGAAGTACTTCTGGATGTCGGGGTCGATCAGCCGCATCGGCCGCTCGCTCAGCAGCAGCATGGGGCGCAGCAGCGGGGCGACGGCGCGCTTGAACTCCAGTACCTCGCGCTTGAGTTGGTAGATCCGGCCGGCGTCCGTGCCGCGCGGCGTGCCCTTGCGCCCGGGCGAGAACACCTCCGTCTCCACCTCGTCGATGTCGTCCTGCACGGCGTCCGCGACCGCGAGGTACCCGTCGACGACGTGGTCGGCGATGGCGTGCAGCACGGCCGAGGGGCCCTTGGCGAGCAACTCGGGGTCGTCCTGCAGCCGGTGGCGCAGCGCCCGCAGCGAGCCCTGGCCGCCGTGCCGGACGGTGATGAAGAAGTCCCGGCCGGTGAAGCACATGACCTCGCCGGTCTCCACGACCTCGCTGGTGGCGGTGAGTTCGTCGTGCTCGACGTAGTGGATGGTCTTGAACACGGTGAACAGCGAGTCGTCGTACCGCTCCAGCTTGGGCCGCTGATGGGCCTGGACGGCGTCCTCGACGGCCAGCGGGTGCAGCCCGAACTCGCCCGCGATACCGGCGAATTCGGCCTCGGTCGGCTCGTGCAGGCCCATCCAGACGAAGCCGCCGTCGCGGCGCACCTGACGCATCGCCTCCTGCGGCGTCAGCGGCTGGGGGCTCGCCACACGGGCGCCGTCGCGGTAGACGGCGCAGTCGACGACGGCGGAGGGCGTCGCGGGGTCACGGGTGGAGTCGTAGGTGCCGCTCTCCTTGCGCAGCGTGGGACGGGAGGGCCGGACCGCGGCGCGCAGGTCACGGATCATCGACATGGCAGGCTCCTTCGCAAGGGAAGGCCGCCTGCGACGGTTGGAACTGCCCGGAATGGGGACGTCCTGACTACGGATGTTCGGCACGTCCACAAAGCGGGGAGCACCGCACCGTCGCGGTGGCAGCTTCGCTACTGATTCGGATCAGTTCGCTACTGATTCAGATCAGACAGATCAGACACATCAGGCGGAAACGAAGCGCTCTTCCGTGGGTGCATCGGGACAACGCTGACACGTATGCACGCGATGATGAGAGGAAGCAGCTGGCAGAGCTACGGAACTCAGCGGCCGGAAGAGCGGGTGGTACTGCACGGTCGACTTCGGTCCATTGCAGCCCCACCTCCTCCGGTCGGTCCCCCGTGAGGGACGATCCAATCTCCCGCGACGGGGAGCCCCCTGAGGGGAAGTATCAGGCGTCGGAGCTTGAAAGCGACGCTTCAGCGTGCTGCCCCGACCAGCGGCCAAGACTATCAGCGCGCCGAAGCGTCAAGTCGCCGCTTTGCCCGTTGCTGACGAGTTCTATGCTCACCGCATGGTTGATGTTCTTCCTCTGGTCGAGGCCCGGTTGCACTCTGCGCTGGGCGAACCCGACGCGCGGGCCGCGGTCACCTTCCTCGGCACCGACCGCATCGAAGTGCTGCGCTTCACAGACGGGGACGTCGTCCGGTACGCCACGCTCGGCATGTCCGCCCGGCCGATGGCGGACCCCACGGTGGTCGTCGCCGACCCGGTGAAGGGCCCGCGCGCCGAGCTGGTCCTGTCCGTACGCGCCGGCGCCGCCGACACCGACAAGGTCCTGCGCCCGCTCGCCGTGCTCGCCGCGTCCCCGCAGGTCGAGGGGCTGATCGTGAACCCCGGCGCCTCGCTCGACGTCGGCGAACCGCTGTGGCCGGGCGCGCCCTTCAGCTCCGTCCTCGTCGCCGAGTCGGGTGGCCTGGTGGAGGACCTGGAGCTGGACGAGCCCGCCGAAGCCGTACGGTTCCTGCCGCTGCTCCCGATGACGCCGAACGAGGCCGCCTGGAAGCGGGTGCACGGCGCGGCCGCACTCCAGGAGCGCTGGCTGAGCCACGGCACGGACCTGCGCGATCCGCTGCGCAAGTCCGTGCCGCTGGACTGACTCTGATCCCGGGTCAGCCGGCGAAGACCGCGACACCGTCCTCCGTGGCGTGCTGCGGTCGCAGCTCCTCGGCGTCGTCGGCCAGTGCCCTCCGCCGTACGAGGACGACCGCCGCGCCGGTCACGGCCGTGACCGCGGCGACGACGAACGGCATGTGGATGTCGCTCCACTCCTCGATCTTCGGCGCGAAGTACGGCGCGGCCGCGGCGGCGAACCAGCGCACGAAGTTGTAGCCGGCGCTCGCCACCGGCCGCGGCGCGTCCGAGACGCCGAGGGCGAGTTCCGTGTAGACGGTGTTGTTCACGCCGATGAAGGCACCCGACAGGATCGTGCAGACGACGGCGGTGGTGTGGCTGCCGTAGCCGAGGACGAGGACGTCGGCGGCGAGCAGCACCAGGGAGCCGCCGAGCACCTGCAGCGAGCCGAACCGTGCCTGCAGACGCGGGGCCACGATCACCGAGAAGACGGCGAGCAGCACACCCCAGCAGAAGAAGACGGCGCCCGACTTGTACGGGCTCATGTTCAGCACGAACGGCGTGAAGGCCAGCACGGTGAAGAACGTGTAGTTGTAGAAGAACGCCGAGACGGCCGCCGAGGCGAGTCCGCCGTGGCCCAGCGCCTTGATCGGGTCCAGCAGCGAGGTCTTGCGCGCGGGCTTCGGCTGCTCCTTCAGGAACACCGTGATGCACAGGAAGCCGACCGCCATCAGGAACGCGGTGCCGAAGAACGGGTAGCGCCAGCTGGCGTCCCCGAGCAGCGCGCCCAGCAGCGGCCCGCACGCCATGCCGAGGCCGAGGGCGGACTCGTACAGCAGGATCGCCGCCGAGCTGCCGCCCGCCGCCGCGCCGACGATGACGGCGAGGGCCGTGGACACGAACAGCGCGTTGCCGAGGCCCCAGCCGGCCCGGAAGCCGACGAGTTCGCCGACCGACCCGGACGTGCCCGCGAGAGCGGCGAAGACCACGACGAGCGCGAGCCCGAGCAGCAGGGTCTTCTTGCCGCCGATACGGCTGGAGACGAAGCCGGTCACCAGCATCGCGACGGCGGTGATCAGGAAGTACGAGGTGAAGAGCAGCGAGACCTGGCTGGGGGTGGCGTCCAGGCCCTTGGCGATGGACGGCAGGATCGGATCGACGAGGCCGATGCCCATGAAGGCGACGACGGACGCGCCGGCGGTCGCCCAGACGGCCTTCGGCTGCCGTAGGAGGCTTCCCGTGGCCGCTTCGAACGGGTCCCCGTCGGCGGGACCTCCTGTGCTGGTGTGCATGGCCGCTCCTTGCGTTGCCGGAAGCCGATCGTTGCCGTATGCACATAATAAGTTAGATCGACTAATTAATGCAAGATGCATCTAGTTCTGCGGGGTGACCTCGGGTGACAGGCACACGCCGGACGGGTGATCGTCCTTGACGCGGCGAAGGACGGGGAGGACCGTGGAGCCCTATGAGGGGCGAACCCAGTTGCCCGAAGTGTGGTGGCCGGGTCAGGGCTCCCGGACTCTTTGCCGACTCCTGGCAGTGCGATGTGCACGGGGCGGTGCATCCGCTGCAGCCCGTGATCCCGCCCAGCGTCGAGGCCCTCGGTGTGGTGGTCCATCGTGCCCGCGTACCGGTGTGGATGCCGTGGCCGCTGCCGGTCGGCTGGCTGTTCACCGGCGCGGGCTTCGCCGGTGACGACCGCAGCGGCGGGCGCGCCACGGCCGTGGCCTGCTCGGGGCCCGGACCGCTCGGCGGCATAGGGGAGCTGCTCCTGATCGCCGAGGAGCTCGGCGTCGGCCTCGGCGCCCGGTACGCAGGCATCGACGGACCCGACCCCGGCCCGTACATGAGCGTCGAGAAACCGCCCCAGGCCAAGGTCCTCGCCGCCGGACGCCCGACCCCGATGTGGCATGTCTCCGGCACCCCCGACGACCGCGCGGTCTTCGCGGGCGAGGCGCTCGGGCTGTGGCTGTGGGCGGTCGTGTGGCCGGAGCAGTCGGGACTGCTGATGTACGACGAACTGGTGCTGACCGACCTGCGGGACGCGGGCGCCGAGGTGGACCTCCTGCCGTGCGGGGCGCTGTCCCCGCGCATCCTGGAGCCCTGACGGAGTACGCGGTGGGGTGCGGGGTGGAGCACCCGGTGAAGCGTGCGGCGGCGTGCGTGACGGAGGGCGTAGGAGCGCACCCGTGTTGTAGGGGGCGTACCCGCGCTGCGGGTGTGACACGAGGGCCTCGGATTTCCCGTTATCCTTGAGCGTCCCCTCCGCCCCGTCACCGCCTGGAGCCCGCGTCGTGCGCATCGATCTGCACACCCACTCCACGGCGTCCGACGGCACGGACACCCCGGCCGAACTGGTCCGCAACGCGGGCGCGGCCGGTCTCGACGTCGTCGCGCTGACCGACCACGACACGAGCCGCGGATACGCGGAGGCGATCGCCGCGCTGCCCGAGGGGCTGACCCTCGTGACCGGCGCCGAACTCTCCTGCCGCCTCGACGGCATCAGCATGCACATGCTGGCCTACCTCTTCGACCCCGAGGAGCCCGCCCTGCTCGCCGAGCGCGAGCTGGTCCGGGACGACCGGGTCCCGCGCGCGCAGGGCATGGTCGCGAAACTCCAGGAACTGGGCGTGCCCGTCAGCTGGGAGCAGGTGGCGCGGATCGCGGGCGACGGCTCGGTCGGCCGGCCGCACGTCGCGACCGCCCTCGTCGAACTCGGCGTCGTGGCGACCGTGAACGACGCGTTCACCGAGGACTGGCTCGCCGACGGCGGCCGCGCCTACATGCCGAAGCACGAGACCGACCCCTTCGAGGCGATCCGGCTGGTCAAGGGCGCGGGCGGCGTCACCGTCTTCGCCCACCCCGCCGCCTCCAAGCGGGGTCTGACCGTGCCCGAGTCCGCCGTGGCGGAACTCGCCGCCGCCGGACTCGACGGCATCGAGGTCGACCACATGGACCACGAGCCGGCCACCCGGGCCCGGCTGCGCGGCCTCGCGGGCGACCTCGGGCTGCTCGCCACGGGCTCCAGCGACTACCACGGCAGCCGCAAGACCTGCGTGCTCGGCGAGTTCACCACCGACCCCGAGGTCTACGGCGAGATCACCCGACGGGCCACCGGCGCGTTCCCCGTGCCGGGCACGGGCGGAAACCGCTCCGCCGAGTAACTTCCGGGTGGGCGCCATTCGTCCCCCCGGCACCCTCCCGCTTCGACGTTCGCGTCCATGACGCCCGGCGCCCGCCGCCGTGCGCGCTCGTTCCGTGCCTGCCGCGGAACGCCTGTCCACGCGGTGACGGCCCTCTTTGCCGTTCCGTGCTCGAAACCCCTCGCAAGGCCTCCCCATGTTCGACGTCGCCGTCTTCGGTTCCCTCTTCCTCACCCTCTTCGTGATCATGGACCCCCCCGGGATCACGCCGATCTTCCTCGCGCTCACCGCGGGCCGCCCGGCCAAGGTGCAGAAACGGATGGCGTTCCAGGCCGTCTGCGTGGCCGGCGGAGTCATCGCCGTCTTCGGCCTGCTCGGGCACCAGATCCTCGACTACCTGCACGTCTCCGTACCCGCGCTGATGATCGCCGGAGGGCTGCTGCTTCTGCTGATCGCCCTCGACCTGCTCACCGGCAAGACGGACGAGCCCAAGCAGACCAAGGACGTCAACGTCGCCCTCGTACCGCTGGGCATGCCGCTGCTCGCCGGGCCCGGCGCGATCGTCTCCGTGATCCTCGCCGTGCAGAAGGCCGACAGCGTGGCCACGCAGGTGTCGGTGTGGGTCGCGATCCTCGCGATCCACGTCGTGCTGTGGGTGGTGATGCGGTACTCGCTGCTGATCATCCGTGTCATCAAGGACGGCGGCGTGGTGCTCGTGACGCGGCTCGCGGGCATGATGCTGTCCGCGATCGCGGTGCAGCAGATCATCAACGGGGTGACCCAGGTGATTCAGGGGAGCTGACGCCTCCCGGGACATGCGCAGAGCCCCGTACGGCAGTGCTGCCGTACGGGGCTCCGGAGTGTGTAAAAGCGTCCGCGCGTTATGAGGCGGACGAGTCGGCCGGGCGGATCCAGAGGCGCTGCCCGATGGCGGCGGCCTGCTGAACGATCCGGTTGACGGAGGCGGCGTCCACAACGGTGCTGTCCACGGGCGTGCCGTCGACATCGTCGAGTCGCATGATTTCGAAGCGCATGGGCTTCTCCCTTCGTCTGGTCATCCTCCTGAGGAGAACTACTTGTGTGGTGATCCGTGAAGCGTGTGTGCTCCCCGTTCCATACGGATTCAACGGGGTGCGTGTTACAAACATTCCCTACGCTAAGGAAAATTTTCGAGAACCTAATTACTGACACGTAAAGATCCGCAGCCGTGTGCTTCGACGCGGTGAACCGCGAACTGACCGGGACCGGTTGTGTTCGCAGCGTGACGGCCGGGACAATGGTGCGCAATGAACGACGACCTCATGGGACCCGACGACCTCGCGATGCTCGGCGCCCGTATCGACCGCACGAACGAGCTGCTGCAGCGCATGCTCGCCGAGGTGGCGAAGACACCCTCCACCCATGCGATCTTCGTCGACGCCGGGTACCTGTACGCCGCCGCCGGCCGGCTCGTCACCGGGACCGAGGACCGCCGGGCCTTCGACCTCGACGCCGAGGGCCTGATCGAGGCGCTCATCGACAAGGCGCGCTCGATCTTCGCCGACAGCCGACTGCTCCGCGTCTACTGGTACGACGGCGCCCGGCGCCGCATCCACACCGCCGAGCAGCAGTCGATCGCCGAACTGCCGGATGTGAAGGTCCGCCTCGGCAACCTCAACGCCAACAACCAGCAAAAGGGCGTCGACTCCCTCATCAGGTCCGATCTGGAGTCCCTCGCCCGGCACCGCGCCATCAGCGACGCCGCACTCCTCGGCGGCGACGAGGACCTCGTCTCGGCGGTCGAGGCGGCCCAGGGCTACGGCGCACGCGTACACCTCTGGGGAATCGAGGCCCCCGAGAACCGCAACCAGGCGGAGCCCCTGCTGTGGGAGGTCGACAGTCAGCGCACCCTCGACCTGGAGTTCTTCAAGCCCTACGTGTCACGGCGCACCGCTGCCACGTACGACGCGTCGTCGGCGATCCGGCCCACCCGCGAGGACGTGCGGTTCGTCGGCGCGCAGATCGCCGCGAAGTGGCTTGCCGAGCGGGGGCGGGCGGCGGTGGCCGAGCTGCTGCCCGGGCATCCGTATCTGCCCGGCTCGGTCGACCAGGACCTTCTGGTGGAGTCGGAGGGGCTGCTGCAGTACTCGCTGCGCGGACAGGCGGATCTGCGGCGGGCGCTGCGGGACGGGTTCTGGGAGCACCTGCAGGCGCAGTACTAGGGGGACTTTCAAACACCCCCTAGGGCTGCCCGTTCTGCGTCCGGTCCCAGAACTCCGCGAGGGCGCGGGCCGTTTCCAGCGGCTGGTCCGTGTTGGGGGAGTGCTCGGCCTTCCGTACGACGGTGCGGTGGGCGTCGAGGCGTCCGGCCATCTCGTCGAGCAGCGGGATCGGCCAGGTGTCGTCGCGCTCGCCCGACAGGACGTGCTTGGGCAGCGGTACGGCGGCCAGTTCGGCCACACGGTCCGGCTCCGTGCAGAGCAGTCGGCCTGTCGCGATGAGCTGGGCGGGGCTTGTGGCGAGCCAGCGGCGGCGGAGGTCGGCGCGGTCGTCGAGGCCGTCGTCGAGGGTGCCGGTGTCCGTCTCCTCCGGAGCGTCCATCGCCTGGATCGCGTCCCACACCTGCGCCATGTCCATCACAGCGAGGGCGTCCCTGAGCAGTTTCACCCGTTCCTGCTGCGAGGTGGAGATCTGGGCCGGGCCCGACGCCATGAGCGTGAGCGACACGAAGGGGGACGCGTCCAGCAGGACCGCGGCGCGGGCGATCTGGCCGCCGAGGGAGTGGCCGACGAGGTGCACGGGCGTACCGAGGGCGTGCGCCTGCGCGAGCACGTCCCTGGCCAACTCGTCCTGCGCGTAGGCCGTTTCGTCGTCCTCGGGGCCGGTCGACTCGTACTGCCCGCGTCCGTCCACGGCGACGGTCCGATACCCGGCCTCCGCCAACGGCGCGTGCAACGCGATGAAGTCCTCCTTGCTGCCGGTGAACCCGGGCAGCAGCAGCACGGTTCCCTTCACCGTCGGCCGCGCGTCCGTTGCCGCAGCCGCCGCGTCGAGCGCGGCGAACTCACCGCGCGCAGTAACGAGCCGACGGGCACGGACACCGGCGGGCGGGGTGAAGGTGGGGGGCCGACTCATGCTCTGAGGCTATAGCTGGCGGGGGCGCCTGTCGCAGGGGGGTGGGGGGGCCTGTTGCGCTGGAACGCCTGGCGGCCCGGCACCCCGGGATCGAGCCGACCGTGCGCGTCGTACGGGAGGTCGGGCCCGGCACCGCGGGGGAGGTGGCCGAGGGGCGCGCGGACGTCGGCATCGCCACGCTGAACGGCTCCGGCGCGAGCTCGCCGGTGCCGCCGCAGCTGGTCGGCGACGTCCTCCTGGAGGAGCCGTACGCGCTCGTCCACCCGGCCGGACACCCGGACCCGCGCTCGCTGCCGCTGGTCGACTGGACCGAGAACTGCTCCTCCTACACCCGCACCTGGTGGGCCGAACAGGACTGGATCCCGTGCGCGACGGTCCGCGCCGAGGACGACGGAGCAGTGCTCTCGATGGTGAGCAGTGGTCTCGGAATGGCCATCATGCCCGCGCTCTCGCTCATGTCCCTGACCTCCCCGACCTCCCTCGCGAGAGCACCGCTCCCACTGGAGATCACCGATCTCGGCCCCGAGCGCCCGACCCGCTCCGTCGGCTACGTCACCACACCCGAACTCGCCACGACGGTCGCGGTCCGCGCGCTGATCAGGGAGTTGCGGTCGCTGCACCCCCGGCCCCTGACCGCTTGATCCCGGCCCTGTCCGGGTCGACCTCCGCCGCCGCCCGCGCCACCGCCCCGCGCAGCCACCGGTGCGCCGGGTCCGTGTCCACGCGTACGTGCCACGCCATACCCGTCGTCGCCACCGGCAGCTCCAGCGGAATCTCCAGGACCGCGAGCGGCATCACCCGGGCCGCCTCCGCCGCGACCTCCGACGGCACCAGCGCCAGCGCGTCCGTGCGCAGGGCGAAGAAGCAGGCCGCGGCGTACGTCGGAGCGGTGGCCAGCACATCGCGGCGCAGGCCGAGTTCGGCGAGCCGCTCGTCGACCACGCTGTACGTGCGCCCGCGCCGGGTCACCGTGATGTGCGGCAGCCCGGCGAACCGGCGCGGGGTCAGCGGCTCCCGCGCGAACTCCGCGTCGGCCCGTGCCACCGCCACATGACGGTGCTCGCCCAGTGCGGAGCTGCGCACATCGTGCGGGAGCGGATCCGGCAACTCGCCGACGTCCAGGTCGACATGGGTGCGCAGGTCCGCAGGGTCCTCGTCGCCCTCCGGCAGCAGCCGCAGCCGTACGCCCGGAGCCTCGCGCGCCACCAGGGCCAGCAGCGGGGCGCCGAGCGACATGGCGATGCCGTCGTTCGTGCGGATGCGGAACTCCCGCTCCAGCGTGGCGAGTTCGACCTCCCGCGGAGGCCGCAGCGCCGCCACCGCCGTATTCAGCGCGGCCTGCACCCGGGGCTGCATCCCGTGCGCCCGCGGCGTCAGCGTCAGGCCCCGCCCCGAGGGGACGAGCAGCGGGTCGCCGACGACACGGCGCAGCCGGGCCAGTGTGCGGCTCATCGCCGAGGGCGACACGTTCAGCTCGGCCGCCGCTCCCGCGACGCTGCCCGCGCGCAGCAGGGCGTCCAGGGCGGGCAGGAGGTTCATGTCCGGGAGGGGAGTGAAACCCGGCGCGGCCCCGGGTGCCTGGGATTGCTGCATGAGACGCAATGCTAGGTGAATCAATCGGAACTTGTGTGCACCAGTGGATCGCCCTCAGCCTGGACCCATGATGGATTCGCGTCAGCGCGGCACCGCGCTCCTCGTCGCGGGCTGCTTCTTCATGGAGATGCTGGACGGCACGATCGTGTCGACCGCGGCTCCGCAGATAGCCGGCGACCTGCACACCACCCCCGCCTCGGTCGGCCTGATCATCACGGCCTATCTCGTCACCCTCGCCGTTCTCATCCCCCTCTCCGGCTGGCTCACCGCCCGCTTCGGCCCGCGCCGGGTCTTCCTCGCCGCGATCACCGTCTTCACCGTCGCCTCGCTGGCCTGCGCCGCCGCCCCGGACCTCGGGACCCTCGTCGGCATGCGGGTCCTGCAGGGGGTGGGCGGCGCGATGATGGTGCCGGTCGGCCGGCTCGTCGTGCTGGCCGGGACCGCCAAGCCGGACCTGCCCCGCGCGGTCGCGTACATCGTCTGGCCGGGGCTCGCCGCCCCGGTCGCCGCGCCCCTGCTCGGCGGCCTGATCACCACGTACGCCTCCTGGCACTGGATCTTCCTGCTGAACGTGCCCCTCGGCGCCGTCGCCCTGCTCGTCGCGCGCCGCCTGATCGAGCCCGGCGCGCAGGGCACACCGCCCCCGCTCGACCTCACCGGCGTCCTGCTCACCTGCACCGGCCTCGCCGCCCTCACCTGGACCGCACACCTGGTCTCCGAGACCCGCGGCTCCCTCCTCGGGACGGCCCTGACCGGCGCGCTCGCCGCCGTCGCGCTCGCGGCGTCCGGGCGCCACCTGCTGCGCACCCCGCATCCGCTGATCAACCTGCGCACCCTGGACGTCCAGTCCTTCCGGGCCGCGGCGCTCGACGGCTCCCTCTACATGGCGGTCGTCGGAGCCATCCCCTTCCTGCTGCCGCTGCTCTTCCAGGAGGTCTTCGGCTGGAGTGCGGTGAAGTCCGGCGCGGTCGTGCTGTTCGTCTTCGTCGGCAACCTCGGGATCAAGCCCGCGACGACGTATCTGATCAACCGGTTCGGCTTCCGGCCGCTGCTCATCGTCTCCACCCTGGGGCTCGCGGCCACCACCGCGGCGTGCGCGCTGTTCACCGCCGCCACCCCGGTCGCGGTGATCGCGGTCGTCGCGGCGCTCGGCGGCGTGGCCCGCTCGGTCGGGCTCACCGGCTACTCGACGATCGCGTTCAGCGAGATGCGGCCGGAGCGGCTGCGGGACGCCAACGCCCTCTTCGCCACCGGCCAGCAGCTGGCTGCCGGGCTCGGCGTGGCGATCGCCGCGGCGGCGCTGCGCGGGGGCGCGGCACTCACGGACGCCCCGCGCTCGGCGTACGCCGTCGCGTTCGTGGTGCTCGGTGCGCTCTGTCTGCTGCCCGCGATGGGCGCCGTGCGGCTGCGGCCGGGTGCCGGAGATGCCGTCCGGAGGATCACCGCAGGTCAGAGCCGTGTGACCCAATCCACCGTCTCAGATAGTAGGAAGTCCGAGTAATTGTGGAGACAGATGCCCGCGCCTCCCTTAGCTTTGTAGGAGCCGAACGTCTCGCTCGACCAAGCGAATGGCGGTCGTGAGCCGGAGCCCCTTGGCAGGTAACCCCTGCGGCACCGCTCCCCGCCCCTTCCGGCGTCTCGTAATCCCTCATCGCACTTCCGGACGTATGCGCCGGATGCAAGGAGTCGATCATCATGGCCGAGACGACCGTCCGCCGAGTCCGTCACACCACCCGTACGAGCGAGTCCGACCGCAGGAACGCGGCCGCGGCCCTGCAGCGCGCCCTCGACCGCAGGGACAACGGCGGATCGACGGGCCACTGAGGCCCGCCCCCGCCCCCCCGGCCGGGAGCCGCCCCCCCCCCGGGGGCGGCGCGGCGCGCGGCGCCCCCCGGCGGGGGCGGGG
>NZ_JBEXDZ010000191.1:0-16531 GCF_040606085.1 Streptomyces sp. NPDC005485
GCTAGCAAGAGCACGCAAACAGCCTACGGCGCCCGGGGCGGGAGCACGGCCGCCCGGGCCCTCCCCCGTTGTCTTCCTTGCGGTTGGCTCGCGTCGCTCGACCACGCCCCGCGCTACCGTGCGCCCACGGGCGCGGAGTGGAGTTCGCGTACCAACCGCGGGGTGAGCAGTTCGCCTGCGCGGTCGGCGAGGACGGACATCTCGTAGCCGACCAGGCCGACGTCGCAGCCCTCGGCGGCGAGGACGCCGAGGCAGCTTCCGTCGCGGATGCGACCGACCATGAGGAAGCCCCCGAACATTTCGATCATGACGAGTTTCATGCCTCGGAAGCCGTGTGTCGTCGACGCGTTCTGGGCGAGGCTGGTGATACCGGAGACGACGGCGGCGAGGTGGTCGGCGCGATCTCGGTCGAGGCTGTCCGAGGCGGCCATGAGCAGGCCGTCGGAGGAGACGGCGACGGCGTCGGTGACGCCGTCGGTGGTGCGTGTGAACTCCGAGATGAGCCAGCCGAAACTCTGGACGGCAGTGGTCACGATGACGCTCCTTGAGTGGCGGTTCGGGCTTCGGCACGAGCGACACCTGCTCTGAAGCCGTTGAGCAGGGAGGAGACCGCGGGCCGGGCGGGCGGAGCCGGGACTGAGGGGTTCTCCGCGGGGGCGAGCAGGCGCCCGGGGAGGACGAGCAGTGCGGACAGGCCGCCGCCGGTGGTGTCGAAGAGCTGGACCTGGGTGCCTTCACCGAGGCGATGGGCGAGCCGGCCGACGACGAGGTGGCCGAGGAACCGGGTGGGCGCGGCGAGGAGGGCCTCCTCCCCTGAGTCGGAGAAGCGGGCGTGGGCGCGTTCCCTGTCGGCTTCGGACATGCCGACGCCGTGGTCGACGACGGCGAAGCAGTACGTGTCGTCCGGGGCGTCGTACCAACCGTGCACCTCGACCGGTTCGGTCGGGGGCGAGAAGGTCAGCCCGTTCTCGATGAGCTCGGCAAGGAGGTGGACGACATCCGCGACGGCGTGCCCGCGCACCCGCACCGGCTCCACGGTCGCGATCAGCACCCGCCGGTACTGCTCGACCTCGGCGACCGCGGACTGGACGACTTCCAGGCTGCCGGCCGGCGCCGCCGTGGGCCGCGGAGGGTTCTGCCCGGCCAGTACCAGCAGATTTTCGGCGTTGCGCCGCATCCGGGTGGCGAGATGGTCGAGCTCGAAGAGCTCGGCGAGGGCGTCCGGGTCGAGTTCCTGCTGTTCCAGGCGAGTGATGAGGCCGAGCTGCCGGCGTACGAGGTTCTGGTTGCGGCGGCCGAGATTGGCGAGCGATTCGGTGGTGATGCGGCGCAGGCCGGCCTGCTGGGCGGCGAGGTGCAGGGCGGTGCGTTCCACCTGGTGCAGGGAGGCCGCGACCTTGGTGATCTCGGCCGCGCCGCCCAGCAGTTGCGGATCGGGGGCGTCCTGGGCGTCCCCTGCGAGGAGAAGCTCTTCCTGGCCCGGTGGGGCCTGCTGGATGCGGGCGACGGTCGCGGGCAGCCGGTGTGTTGCCACGTCGTGGGCGGCCTCGGCGAGCGCGCCGAGCGGGCGGGTGAGGGAACGGGAGGCGAAAGCGGCGAGGCCCGCGAGGAGTGCGGCCACCAGCGCTCCCGAGACGAGGTACGCGGTGAGGCCCGTCTCGGCGTCATGGCTGCGCCGGTCGGCCCGGTCCCGCACATCGTCACCGACGGACCGCTGGACGGCGTACAGATCGTCGACGAGTACGGTCATCGCGTCCCACCAGGTGCCGGCGTCCACGCGAAGGACGGAGCCGTCGGCGGCGTCCTCCGCCCGGTTCTCGTAGGCGGTGGCGCGCTCGGCGTCCTCGGTTCCGAAGGCGCGTTCCAGAGCCGCGCGCTGGGGTGCGGTGGCGACCTGCCTGAATCGGTCCAGGGCGGCGACGCGCGTGGCGCGTACCTCGGTGAAGGAGAGGTACTCGCGGCCGTGGAAGGCGCCGTCGGCGAACACGCCGTTGAGAAGGCCGCGTTCGAGAGCTACGGATTCCTTGGCCGCGGCGAGCTCTCTCAACGCCGCGAGCCCGTCGCGCAGTTGACTGTCCGAACCCGTCGCTGTCTCTGCCACCGGGTCGACGGCGTTGAGGGCGCCGACGGCGGTGGTGTAGAAGCTGAGGGTCGCGGCGCGGTCAGCGGTGCCCCCGTCGGTGGCGGCGCGAACGACGGCCAGCCGACCCAGGTGCCGTCGGACGACACCCTCGACGGCGACATCCCGGCGCATTCCGTGCAGCGCCGTGTCAACGCGCTTGCGGGTGGCGGCCAGCGTTGCGCGGAACTCCCGCTCACCGCCCAACAGGCCGTTGGTCAGGCCGCGTTCGCGTTGAAGCTGGTGCACCAGGGCCTGGATCCGCAGGCTCAGGCCGACCTCGGTACGGGTCGTCCGGGCGTCGGCAAGGGCCTCGGCGCGGCCCTGCACGGCGAGACCGGCCACCGCCAGCAACAGACAGATCGGCACCGTGATGACCACCGCGACCCGGCCCCTGACGCTGCGCCAGCCAGGCACCGGCCGACGGCCGGGAGCCACTCGGTCACGGTGGCGGCGCATTGAACTCCCCTTGCGCAACCTGCCCTTGCCGATTGCGCCAAGCCTGCCGAGCAACGACCGTGCCGACTCCCACACCCTCATACTCACGAAGCTAGTCCGACCACCCCGCCAGGCGGTTTCCGACCTGTTAGGCCGCGTGGGAAGTTCGGTTGCGCCGCCCTCACACCGCAGTCCGGGTGACTGTGACCATGCACGTGTGGGAGGGCGCACTGTCTGGCCTCGTCGATGACGACCAGGTCGACGAGGGCGGGCCCGAACACGAAAAACGGATGGTCCTGACCGAGACTCGGTCAGGACCATCCGTATATGTCGAGAAAGTGTCCGAGGGGGGACTTGAACCCCCACGCCCGATAAAGGGCACTAGCACCTCAAGCTAGCGCGTCTGCCATTCCGCCACCCGGACTAGGTGTCTGCCGCCTGGCCGGGGGTGTTCCCCGCGGCGACATGCACAACAATACCAAGGTTTCGGGGTGGCTTTCACCTGCGTATCCGGGCCTCCGGAGCGGGTCCGCGGGACACGGCGGGGGCGCACATAGAGTCTCACCATGGGTGACTGGATGACTACGGGAGGCCCCCGTGCGGGGCGGCGGCCGAGGGCGTTGTCGCCGTTGCGGGAGCATCTTCGCGACACGTTCTGGTTCGCGCCCACCGCGGCGATGGTGCTGGTGGGCGTGGCCTGGACGGTGGCGGCGGACCTCGACACCGAGATCGTCGAGGCGTTGCAGGACGCCGGGGACTACGACGCGGTCAAGGAGCTGCTGCGCTTCGCGGACGACGCGAAGACCGTGGTCACCGTGGTCAGCTCGGCGATGATGACGTTCATCGGTGTGGTGTTCAGCATCTCGCTGGTCGCCGTGCAGATGGCGAGCGGGCAGTTCAGTCCACGAGTGGTGCGGATCTTCGTACGGAGCAGGATCACCAAGGCCACCTTCGCCGTGTTCCTGGCGACCTTTCTGCTGTCGCTGCTCGTCCTGACGTCGTACGACGGAGAGCCGGACCCCCGGCTGGTGACGTCCGTGCCCCTGGTGCAGTCGATCATGACGCTGTTCATGGTGGCGTTGAGCCTGCTGCTCTTCGTGATGTACGTGAACCAGACGTTGCGCCTGATGCGGGTGGGGCACGTGGTCGACCGGATCACCTCGGAGTCGTTCCGGGTGGTGCAGCACATGCCGGCCGCTCTCGCCCTGGGCGCGGCGGAGGACCTCGGGCCCGAGACGGCGCAGGTGGCGCACCAGGGGCGCGCGGGAGTGCTGCGGGATGTGAACATCGCGCGGCTGGTGCGTGCGGCGCGACAGCAGGGGGTCGTGCTGCGGCTGATCCCACGGATCGGGGACTTCGTGGTGCCGGGGACCCCGGTGCTGGCCGTGCACGGCGGGCCCGCTCCCTCCCGGCGGGCGCTGCGCTACACGGTGTCCGTGGGCGTCGAGCGCACCTTCCACCAGGATCTCGGGTTCGGGCTGCGGCAGCTGTCCGACATCGCGCTGCGCGCGTTGTCACCCGCCGTGAACGACCCGACGACGGCCGTGCAGGCCCTGGACCGCATCGTGCAGTTCCTCGCCGCGCTGGCCCGCAGACCGCTCGACACGTCGCTGCACCGCGATCGGCAAGGAGCCGTGCGGCTGGTGCAACCGGTGCCGGGCTGGACCGAGTTGGTGGATCTCGGGTTCGCCGAGATCCGGGGATGCGCGGCGCAGAGTCCGCAGGTCACCCGGCGCATGATGGCCGGCCTCGACGATCTGTTGCCGGCCGTCGCCGAGGAGCGCCGTGAGCCGCTGCTGCGCCATCGCGAGCTGCTGGTGCAGGCCGTGGAGAGGACGGTCACGGAGGCGGCCGACCTCGCCTTCGCCCTGCTCCCCGACCGGCAGGGCATCGGATAGGCCCCGTGGCTGTCGTGTGGTCGCCACGGGGTCACATCGCGGTGGAGTGGGGCGCGTCCCGTTCGTCGCCCGGCGGGCGACGCCCCGGGAGGGTGCCGCCCGCCCGCGGCTCACGGGATGAGCTGGTAGTCCGGGAAGTTGCCGGGCAGCCGCTCGCCCTCGGGGCCCTGGGTGACGGCGCGCACCAGTAGTTCGCCGCCGACGAAGGCGCCGCGCCAGGACGCGCCGAAGCCGCCGAAGAGCTCGTCCCGGTCGCCGCGGGAGCGGGGCTTGCCGCGGCCGACCTTGAACGCGCGGATCTGCGGGGCCAGCCGGTCGTAGGTCGCCTCGTCGTCGGTGGAGAGGGTGGCGACGAGAGCGCCGTTCGACGCGTTCATGGCGGCGAGCAGCTCGGCCTCGGTGTCGACCAGGACGATGGTGTCGACCGGGCCGAAGGGCTCCGCGTGGTGCAGCGGCGAGGACGACGGCGGGTTCAGGAGCGTGACGGGCTGGACGTACGCCGAGGTGTCCTGGCCGGGCAGGAAGCGGGCGTCCGACAGCTTGCCGCGGTGCAGCGGGACGGCGCCCCGGCTGACGGCCTCGGCGACCTGGTCGTGCAGCTCCTTCGACTTGGCCGCGTTGATCACCGGTCCGAAGTCCAGCTCGGGGAACGGGTCCTCGGGGTGCTCGACGGCGAGCGGGTGCCCCACTCGCAGGGTGCGCACGGCCGGGAGGTACGCGGCGAGGAACTCGTCGAAGAGGTCGCGCTGGACGACGAAGCGCGGGTAGGCCGTGCAGCGCTGCTTGCCGTAGTCGAAGAGCTTGGGGATGACGGCCGTGAGAGCGTCCCAGTCGTTGTAGTTCCAGATGCCCCAGGTGTTGAGTCCCTCCTGTTCGAGTACGTGTCGTTTGCCGAGGTCGGCGACGGCGGTGGCCACGGCGGCGCCCGTGTCGCGGCCGCCGACGAAGGAGACGCAGCCGATCTCGGGTGCGCGCACGAGCGCCTCCGACAGCTCGCCGCCGCTGCCGCTGACAAGGGTGACGGGGATTCCCTCGCGGGCGGCGAGCGCACTGGCCAGGGTGAGACAGGCGACGCCGCCGTCGGTCGGGGTCTTGGCGATGACCGCGTTGCCTGCCAATGCCTGTACCAGCATTGCGTGAACGAGCACGCTCATCGGGTAGTTCCAGCTCGCGATGTTGGACACCGGGCCGTCGAGCGGGGTGCGCCCCTCGACCATGGGCTCGATGCCGTCGACGTACCAGCGCACGCCGTCGATCGCCCGGTCCACGTCGGCCTGGGCGAGCCGCCAGGGCTTGCCGATCTCCCACACGAGGAGGAGGGCGAGCAGTTCGCGGTGCTCGGTGAGTGCGTCGAGGGTCGCCGCGACGCGGGCGCGGCGTTCGGCGAGGGGCACGTGGCGCCAGGCGCGGTGCTGGTCGAGCGAGGCGCGTACGGCTTCGCGGGCGGTGGCGCCGTTGAGGCGGGGCGGCCCGGCGATGGGGCTGCCGTCGACCGGGCTGGTGGCGGGCAGCGCCCGGCCGTCCGCCTGCCAGGCGGCGCCCCAGAGGTTGAGGACGCGGTCGTCGCGGAACGCCTCGGGGGCGACGGCGAGGCAGCGCTGCCAGGCGTCGGCCCAGGACGTACCGGACTTCACGACGAGTGGGGTGGAGCTGAGGATGGATGCCATCGGGTGTCTCCGCTCTCGGTGCACAGTCGGGGCGGGAGGGAGGGGCCGGCTCCTGCCGACCTGCATGGTGCACGGGCCGGCACGAGCACGGGTCGCGTACGCACAGAGGAGGGCGTCGCGCGGGTACGGAGGAACGTGGCGCGGCGGGCCGGCCCGCGGGAATCACCTCAGGTCAGCCATGAGTGCCGGCGCGCTCCGCCTCCAGCCGGGCCAGGACCAGTTCCGCGGTCTCGGTCGGGGTCCCTCCGACCCTGACGCCGACGGCCTCCAGCGCTTCCTTCTTGGCGGCCGCGGTGCCGGAGGAACCCGACACGATCGCGCCCGCGTGCCCCATCGTCCTGCCCTCGGGCGCGGTGAATCCGGCGATGTAGGCGACGACAGGCTTGGTGACGTGGTCGCGGACGTATGCGGCCGCGCGTTCCTCGGCGTCACCGCCGATCTCTCCTATGAGGACGATGAGTTCGGTGTCGGGGTCGTCCTGGAACGCGGCCAGGCAGTCGATGTGCGTGGTGCCGACGACGGGGTCGCCGCCGATGCCCACACATGTCGAGAAGCCGATGTCGCGTAGTTCGTACATGAGTTGGTAGGTGAGTGTGCCCGACTTGGACACCAGGCCGATGCGCCCGGGCTTGGTGATGTCGGAGGGGATGATGCCCGCGTTGGACTGGCCCGGAGTGATCAGTCCCGGGCAGTTGGGTCCGATGACACGGGTGCCCTGCGCGGCGGCGTACGCGTGGAAGGCGACCGAGTCGTGCACCGGGATGCCTTCGGTGATGACGACCGCGAGGCCGATCCCGGCGTCGGCGGCCTCGACAACGGCCGCTTTGGCGAAGGCGGGTGGCACGAAGACGACCGTGACGTCGGCGCCGGTCGCCGCCATGCCCTCGCGGACCGAGCCGAAGACGGGTACGGCCCGGTCGTCGAAGTCGACGCCGCGTCCCGCCTTGCGCGGGTTGACGCCGCCGACGACATCCGTGCCGGCCGCGAGCATGCGACGGGTGTGCTTCATGCCCTCTGCGCCGGTCATGCCCTGGACGAGGACCTTGCTCTCCTTGCTGAGGAAGATGGCCATGTCCTGCTCCTTCAGCCGGCGTGGGCGAGTCGGGCGGCACGGCGCGCGGCGCCGTCCATGGTGGTGACCTGCTCGACGAGCGGATGCGCGCGCTCCTCGAGGACCGCGCGGCCGCGTACCGCGTTGTTGCCGTCGAGGCGGACCACGAGCGGCTTGGTCAACTGGACGGCTTCCAGGGCCTGCACGATGCCGTCGGCGACCGCGTCGCAGGCCGTGATCCCGCCGAAGACGTTGACGAAGACCGACTTCACGGCCGGGTCGGAGAGGATGACGGACAGGCCGTCGGCCATGATCTGGGCGGAGGCTCCGCCGCCGATGTCGAGGAAGTTGGCGGGACGGGCGCCGCATCCCGCGACGACGTCGAGCGTCGACATGACCAGGCCCGCTCCGTTGCCGATGATGCCGACCTCGCCGTCCAGCTTGACGTAGTTGAGCCCCTTAGCCGCGGCTGCCGCCTCCAGCGGGTCGCCGTGTTCGGCCTCGTCACCTCCCCAACGTGCCTGACGGAAGCGGGCGTTGTCGTCGAGGGTGACCTTGCCGTCCAGGGCGAGGATCTGCCCCTGTGCCGTACGGACCAGGGGGTTGACCTCGACGAGTACGGCGTCCTCGCGGGTGAGCACCTCCCAGAGCCGCACGAGGACGTCGACGGTCTGCGGGGGCAGGCCCGCGGCTTCGGCGATCGCGGCCGCCGTCGCCGTGGTGACGCCTTCAGCGGGGTCGATCGGGATGCGGGCGACGGCCTCGGGCCTGCTCGCGGCCACCTCCTCGATCTCCATGCCGCCCTCGGCGGAGGCGATCGCGAGGAAGCGGCCGGCGGTGCGGTCGAGGACGTAGGAGACGTAGAACTCGCTCTCGATGGCGACCGGTTGGGCCAGCATGACCTTGCCGACGGTGTGGCCCTTGATGTCCATGCCGAGGATCTGGCGTGCGGTCAGTTCGGCGGCGGCCGGGTCCGCGGCGAGCTTCACACCGCCCGCCTTGCCGCGGCCTCCGGTCTTCACCTGCGCCTTGACGACGACACGGCCGCCGAGCCTGCGGGCGATCTCGCGTGCCTCCTTGGGCGAGTCCGTGACCTCGGCCCTCGGCACCAAGATGCCGTGTTCCTCGAAGAGTTGCCTTGCCTGGTGCTCGTACAGGTCCATTCCGGCTCCTGACTCAAAAGTGCCGCACGCCCCCTGGACACCACCCACCGGATGCGGGATAACAAGCTTCATACAGTATTCGTCGACTGTATGCAATGTACCGCGAGAGCGTTCCACCCCCCTACGAAGGGACAGGACTTCGCCATGCCTGACGACAGCAGCGACAGGAACCAAGCCCTCATCTCCGGTGGGCATCTGGTCGCCAAGGCACTCAAAGCGGAGGGTGTGGAGGTCATCTACACCCTGTGCGGCGGCCACATCATCGACATCTACGACGGCTGCGTCGACGAGGGCATCGAGGTCGTCGACGTCCGCCACGAGCAGGTCGCCGCGCACGCCGCCGACGGTTACGCACGCATCACCGGGAAGCCAGGATGCGCGGTCGTCACGGCGGGTCCCGGCACGACCGACGCCGTGACCGGTGTCGCCAACGCCTTCCGCGCGGAGTCCCCGATGCTGCTGATCGGCGGCCAAGGGGCGCACACGCAGCACAAGATGGGGTCCCTCCAGGACCTGCCGCACGTCGACATGATGACGCCGATCACCAAGTTCGCGGCGACGGTGCCGGACACGGCGCGCGCGGCCGACATGGTCTCGATGGCGTTCCGCGAGTGCTACCACGGAGCGCCCGGCCCCTCCTTCCTGGAGATCCCGCGCGATGTGCTGGACGCAAAGGTGCCGGTGGACAAGGCCCGGATCCCCGCCGCCGGCCAGTACCGCGCATCGACCCGTTCGATCGGCGACCCCGAGGCGATCGAGAAGCTCGCCGACCTGCTCGTGCACGCCGAGAAGCCCGCGATCCTGCTGGGCAGCCAGGTGTGGACGACCCGGGGCACCGCGGCCGCCATCGACCTCGTCCGCACCCTCAACATCCCCGCCTACATGAACGGCGCCGGACGCGGCACCCTGCCTCCCGGGGACCCGCACCACTTCCAGCTCTCGCGCCGGTACGCGTTCTCCAACGCCGACGTGATCGTCATCGTCGGCACGCCCTTCGACTTCCGCATGGGCTACGGCAAGCGGCTGTCGCCGGACGCGACCGTCGTGCAGATCGACCTCGACTACCGGACCGTCGGCAAGAACCGCGACATCGACCTCGGGATAGTCGGCGACGCGGGGCTGATCCTGAAGTCGGTGACCGAGGCCGCTTCCGGGCGCCTCAACGGAGGCGCGGCCAGGCGCAAGGAGTGGCTGGACGAGCTGCGCGCCGCCGAGCAGACCGCGATCGAGAAGCGGCTGCCCAGCCTGAGGTCCGACTCCTCGCCGATCCACCCCTACCGTCTGGTGAGCGAGATCAACGACTTCCTCACCGAGGACTCGATCTACATCGGCGACGGCGGCGACATCGTCACCTTCTCCGGTCAGGTCGTCCAGCCCAAGTCACCCGGGCACTGGATGGACCCGGGCCCCCTCGGCACCCTCGGCGTCGGCATCCCCTTCGTCCTCGCCGCCAAGCAGGCACGGCCCGACAAGGAGGTCGTCGCCCTCTTCGGGGACGGCGCGTTCTCCCTGACCGGCTGGGACTTCGAGACCCTCGTCCGCTACAACCTCCCCTTCGTCGGCATCGTCGGCAACAACTCCTCGATGAACCAGATCCGTTACGGCCAGGCCGCGAAGTACGGCCTGGAGCGCGAACGGATCGGCAACACCCTCGGCGACGTCCACTACGACAAGTTCGCCCAGATGCTGGGCGGCTACGGCGAGGAGGTCCGCGACCCCGCCGACATCGCCCCGGCGCTGCGGCGCGCCCGCGAGTCGGGCAAGCCGTCACTGATCAACGTCTGGGTCGACCCGGACGCGTACGCCCCCGGAACCATGAACCAGACGATGTACAAGTGAGGTGACCCAGGTGACCACCAAGGCACTTGAAGGCATCCGCGTCCTCGACATGACGCATGTCCAGTCCGGACCCTCCGCGACCCAGCTGCTCGGCTGGCTCGGCGCGGACGTCGTCAAGGTGGAGGCGCCGACCGGAGACATCACGCGCGGGCAGCTGCGCGACCTCCCGGACGTCGACTCCCTCTACTTCACGATGCTCAACTGCAACAAGCGGAGCATCACCCTCAACACCAAGACCGAACGCGGCAAGGAGATCCTCACCGAGCTGATCCGGCGCTCCGACATCATGGTCGAGAACTTCGGACCGGGCGCGGTCGACCGCATGGGCTTCACCTGGGACCGCATCCAGGAGATCAATCCCCGTATCGTCTATGCCTCCATCAAGGGGTTCGGGGACGGCCCGTACACCAACTTCAAGGCGTACGAGGTCGTCGCGCAGGCCATGGGCGGCTCGATGTCCACCACGGGCTTCGAGGACGGACCGCCGCTGGCGACGGGGGCCCAGATCGGTGACTCGGGCACGGGCATCCACGCCGTGGCGGGGATTCTCGCGGCGCTGTACCAGCGGGAGAACACCGGGCGCGGTCAGCGGGTCAATGTGGCCATGCAGCACGCTGTGCTCAACCTCTGCCGGGTGAAGCTGCGCGATCAGCAGCGACTGGCACATGGCCCGCTCCGTGAATATCCCAACGACGACTTCGGCGACGAGGTTCCCCGGTCCGGGAACGCGTCGGGCGGCGGTCAGCCGGGCTGGGCGGTCAAGTGCGCGCCGGGCGGCCCGAACGACTACGTGTACGTCATCGTGCAGCCCGTCGGCTGGAAGCCGCTCAGCGAGCTCATCGGACGGCCCGAACTGGCCGACGACCCCGAGTGGGCGACTCCGGCGGCACGCCTGCCCCAACTCGGCAAGATGTTCCAGCTCATCGAGGAGTGGTCCTCGACTCTCCCCAAGTGGGAGGTGCTGGAGAAGCTCAACGCCCACAACATCCCGTGCGGCCCGATCCTGTCCACCAAGGAGATCATCGAGGACGAGTCGCTGGTCGCCAACGAGATGGTCGTGAAGGTGCCGCACCCGCAGCGGGGCGAGTTCACCACCGTGGGCAGCCCGCTCAAGCTCTCCGACTCCCCCGTGGACGTGACCAGTTCACCGCTGCTCGGCGAGCACAACGAAGAGGTCTACATCGGCGAGCTCGGCCTCGGCGACGAGGAGCTGCGCCTGCTCAAGTCGAACGGAGTGATCTGAGTGATGGCCGAAGACCGGGTGCTGAGGGTGCGCACACTCCTCGACTCCGTACGGGCCGAGGGGCGCGCCGCGCTGACCGCGCCCGAGGGCAAGGTGATCGCCGACGCGTACGGCATCGCGGTTCCCGGCGAGGAACTCGCGACCGACGTCGACGAGGCGGTGGCGTACGCGGCGCGCTTCGGCGGACCCGTCGTGATGAAGATCGTCTCCCCCGACATCCTGCACAAGACCGACGCGGGCGGCGTGGTCGTCGGCGTGGAGGGCGCGGCGGACGTACGCGCCGCGTTCTGCAGGATCATCGAGAACGCGCGGGCCTACGCGCCCCAGGCGCGCATCGCCGGCGTACAGGTGCAGGAGCTGCTGCCCCAGGGGCAGGAGGTCATCGTCGGGGCGGTCACGGATCCGACCTTCGGCAAGGTCGTCGCCTTCGGGCTCGGCGGTGTGCTGGTGGAGGTCCTCAAGGACGTCACCTTCCGGCTCGCCCCGGTGGACGCCGACGAGGCGCTGTCCATGCTGGACTCGATCCGCGCGTCGGAGATCCTGCGCGGGGTGCGCGGCGCGCCGGCCGTGGACCGCTGGGCGATCGCCGAGCAGATCCGCCGGGTCTCCGAACTCGTCGCGGACTTCCCGGAGATCGCCGAGGTGGACCTGAACCCGGTGATCGCCACTCCCCAGGGTGCGGTCGCGGCGGACATCCGCGTGATCCTCGCGCAGTCGCTCCCCAAGGAGCGGCGCAAGTACGGCCGCGAGGAGATCCTCACCTCGATGCGCCGGCTGATGCAGCCCTCGTCGGTCGCCGTGATCGGCGCGTCCAACGAACAGGGCAAGATCGGCAATTCGGTGATGCGCAACCTCATCGACGGCGGCTTCGCCGGGGAGATCCATCCGGTGAACCCCAAGGCCGATGACATTCTGGGCCGCAAGGCGTACAAGAGTGTCACGGACGTTCCCGGTGAGGTGGATGTGGCGGTCTTCGCGATTCCCGCCAAGTTCGTGGCCTCGGCCCTGGAGGAGGTGGGACGCAAGGGGATCCCCAACGCCGTACTGATCCCCTCCGGGTTCGCGGAGACCGGTGAACACGCCCTGCAGGACGAGATCGTGGCCATCGCCGAACGGCACGGCGTCCGCCTCCTCGGGCCGAACATCTACGGCTACTACTCGACGTGGCACGACCTCTGTGCCACGTTCTGCACGCCGTACGACGTGAAGGGCGGCGTCGCGCTGACCTCGCAGTCCGGCGGCATCGGGATGGCCATCCTGGGTTTCGCGCGCACTACGAAGACGGGTGTTTCGGCGATCGTCGGGCTCGGCAACAAGTCGGACCTGGACGAGGACGACCTGCTCACCTGGTTCGGCGAGGACCCGCACACCGAGTGCATCGCCATGCACCTGGAGGACCTCAAGGACGGCCGCGCCTTCGTGGAGGCGGCCCGGGCGACGGTTCCCAAGAAGCCGGTCGTGGTCCTCAAGGCGGGCCGTACGGCGGCGGGCGCCAAGGCCGCGGGATCCCACACGGGTGCGCTCGCGGGCGACGACGCCGTCTACGACGACATCCTCAAGCAGGCGGGTGTCATCAGGGCTCCGGGACTCAACGACATGCTGGAGTACGCGCGCGCGTTGCCGGTTCTTCCCGCTCCGCGGGGTGACAACGTCGTGATCATCACCGGGGCCGGCGGCAGCGGTGTCCTCCTGTCGGACGCGGTGACCGACAACGGACTGTCCCTGATGGAGATACCGCCGGACCTGGACGCGTCCTTCAGGGAGTTCATCCCGCCCTTCGGAGCCGCGGGCAACCCGGTCGACATCACGGGCGGCGAGCCCCCGTCGACGTACGAGGCGACGATCCGGCTCGGCCTCACGGACCCGCGCATCCACGCGCTCGTCCTCGGCTACTGGCACACCATCGTGACCCCTCCCATGGTCTTCGCCGAGCTCACCGCGCGCGTGGTGGCCGAGTTCCGGGAGCGCGGCATCGAGAAGCCGGTGGTGGCCTCGCTCGCGGGCGACGTCGAGGTCGAGGAGGCATGCCAGTACCTCTTCGAGCGCGGCGTCGTGGCGTACCCGTACACGACCGAGAAGCCGGTGGCCGTCCTCGGCGCCAAGTACCGGTGGGCGCGCGCGGCGGGCCTTTTGGGGGGCGGCTCATGAGGTGACCCGAGGGCGGGGCGGCCGACGGTGCGCGTCGGCCGCCCCGGGACCCGTGCGCACACGAAAGGCATTTGGACAGGGGGCGCTGGCCAGATCTTTCGACGCGAGGGGTGCTACGCGACATGACAACCACCGACCTATCGACATCCGCCTCCTACAGGGAGGTGACGGATCGCAACGGCCGCCTGTACCGCATCGGGGAGACCGATCGGGACATCATGGGGCGACCACGCTGGACCATGGTGCTCTTCCCATGGATCGGCATGCTGGGCATCAGCTCCTCGGAGTACGCGTTCACGTCGGCCGAGGACACCCTGCACGACGCTCATCTCTGGGGCAGTGGGCACATCTTCTGGCTGATGGGTGTCTGGATCTTCTTCCAGGCGGCCGTCGCCTTCCCTGCCGGTCAACTGCGCGAGAGCGGACGGCTGCCCGCGCGGTACGCCATGTTCCTCGGCGCGCTCGGCACGGTCATCGGCTATCTCTCGCTGGCGTTCGCGCCGCACGTGACCGTCGCGTACATCGGGTTCGGCATGTTCAGCGGGATCGGAGCCGGCCTCGTCTACGCGACCTGCGTGAACATGGTCGGCAAGTGGTATCCGGAGCGCAAGGGCGGCAAGACCGGCATGGTCAACGGCGGTTTCGCCTACGGCTCGGTGCCCTTCGTCTTCCTGTTCACCTCGTACATGGACCTGAGCAACTACCAGGGTGTCCTGGTGATGGTCGGCGTGATCTGCTGCTCGGTCGTCGCGTTCGCGGGCTGGTTCTTCAAGGATCCGCCCAAGGGCTGGTGGCCGGGGCACGTGGATCCGCTAAAGGTGTCAGACGACCCGAGGATCCGGCGGGCGCTGGAGAAGAACCCGCCCGCCGTGAAGCAGTACACCCCGAAGGAGGCCGCCCGTACACCTGTTCTTTGGATGATGTGGTTCTGTCTGCTGTGCACGGCCGGGATCAACATCTTCGGCATCGCCTTCCAGGTGCCGTTCGGCAAGGACATGGGGTTCGCCGGCGGGATCGTGGCCACGGCGATGTCCCTGAAGGCCATCGTCAACGGCACCGGGCGCGGGGTGATCGGCTGGATCTCCGACCGCTTCGGGCGCCGCAACACTCTGATCATCGTGTGTCTGGTGCTGGGTTCGGCCCAGTTCGGTGTGCTGGTCTCCGGCCAGCTGGGCAGCATGCCGTTCTTCCTGTTCTGCTCCATGGTCTCCGGGTTCGGCGGCGGCGCGATCTTCCCGCTGTTCGCCGCGATGACGGCCGACTACTTCGGTGAGAACAACAACGCCTCCAACTACGGCATGGTCTACAGCTCGAAGCTGATCTCCGGCCTCGTGGGCTCGGGCATGGGCGCGGTCGTCGTCGGCGCGTGGGACTACCACGGCGCCTTCGTGCTCGCGGGCTCCGTCGGCCTCGCCTCCGCCGTGCTGGCGCTGTTCCTGAAGGCACCGGACCGGCCGAAGACCCGCAGCATCGTCCCCAATCCGCAACCGCTCGGCGAGGAGATGGCGTGACATGACGGCAGACCCCATCGCAGCGAAGGACGCGTCGGACGGCACCGGTGCCTCGCACCCCTCATCACCCACCTACCGCGAAGTCACCGACTCCCGGGGCCGCGTCTACCGGATCGGCGAGACCGACCGGGACATCCTGGGCCACTCACGGAAGTTCATGGTGTATCTGCCGTGGCTCGCCATGATGGCCATCAGTGTCTTCGAGTACGCGTACGGCTCGGCAGAGGACACCCTGTCCCACGCACACGGCTGGACGCAGAGCAACACCTTCTGGATCCTGAGCGTCTGGGTCTTCTTCCAGGCCGGCATCGCCTTCCCGGCGGGCTGGCTGCGGGAGAAGGGCATCCTGACCGCCCGCAGGGCCATGTACATCGGCGCGGTCATGTGTCTCGTCGGATTCCTCGCCCTGTCGCACCTGAGCAACGTGCTGCTGGCCATTGTGGGCTTCGGTGTCGTCGGCGGGCTCGGCTCCGGCCTGGTGTACGCGACCTGCATCAACATGGTCGGCAAGTGGTTCCCCGAGCGCAGGGGCGCCCGGACGGGCTTCGTCAACGGCGGCTTCGCGTACGGCTCCCTGCCGTTCATCTTCATCTTCAACTACGCGTTCGACACCGCCAACTACCACCGGGTCCTCGACCTCATCGGCTGCTACGTGATGGTCGTCGTGCTGTCCTGCGCGTTCTTCTTCAAGGACCCGCCCAAGAACTGGTGGCCGGCCGACGTCGACCCGCTGACGTTCTCCGGCAACGGCAAGAGCGCGGCGAGCCTCGCCAAGAACCCTCCCGCGGTGAAGCAGTACACGCCCAAGGAGGCCATGAGGACAGGCGTGCTCCCCCTGATGTGGATCACCCTCGTCATGACCGCGGGCGTCTCCATCTTCGGGATCTCCTTCCAGGTCGACTTCGCCAAGGAAGTGGGCTTCGGCCCGCTGGTCGCCGCGTCGTCGATGGGCATCATGGCGGTCATCAACGGCGTCGGCCGTGCGGTGGTCGGCTGGCTGTCCGACACCTGGGGCCGCAAGCCGACCCTGGTGTTCGTCATCGTCGTCCTCGGGCTCGCCCAGTTCGGCGTGATCTGGGCGGGCGACGTCCGCAGCGAATGGCTGTTCCTGTTCTTCGCGTTCCTCTCCGGGTTCGGCGGCGGGGCCTTCTACCCGATGTTCGCGGCCCTGACCCCGGACTACTTCGGCGAGAACTACAACGCCACCAACTACGGGCTGGTGTACAGCGGCAAGCTGATCAGCGGCCTGTTCGGCGGCGGGCTGGGCTCGATGGTGGTCGCGGCCTGGGGCTACAACGGGGCCTACGCCTTGGCCGGCGGCATCTCGATGCTCGCGGCGGCCATCGCGCTGCTGTTGAAGCAGCCGGGGCGGACCCGGGAACCCACCCGGACTCCGCAGCCGCAGCCCACGGGCTGATTACGGCACCGAATGCAGCGACCAGGGCGGCCTTCCC
>NZ_JBEXDZ010000192.1:0-16386 GCF_040606085.1 Streptomyces sp. NPDC005485
GGACGACGTTCGTCGTCCCGCGCCGCGCCATGGTTCAGGAGGCAGGGGTTCAGGAGGCAGGGGTTCAGGAGGCAGGGGTTCAGGCCTTCAGGAAACCGCGCTCCGCAGCTGTGACACGTTGATCTGCTCGGTCTCGTCGTGCGCGGTCAGGTCGATGACCTGGCCGATGCCGCGCGACTCCTCGCCCGCGGGCTTGAACACGGCCTCGGCCTCGGCCTTGTGCAGCGCGAGCGCCTCCTGGCCCACCACGTCCGCGAGGTCCTCGTTCTGCACGGCCTCCAGCGCCTGGGTGGACGCCTCCTTCTGCGTACCGAAGAAGTCGAAGCCGCCCTCCACGGACGGGCGCCGCGCGGGAGTCGCCGGTACGACGGCCACGGCGGTCGGCACGGTGAAGTGCCCGGAGGGCCGGACGGACTCGGCGGGGTGCGAGGGCTTCGCGGCGGGGGCCTCGGCGGCAGGGGCATCCTGGGGTGCGGCGTCTACGGCGGCCGGAGCGTTGTCGGGCTCGGCGGAAGGGGTGCTGTCCGCCTCGGCGGCCGGCGTGTTGCCCGGCTCGGCGGCCGGGGCGCTGTCGGTCTTGGAGGTCCGGGCGTCTGCGGGCGCGGCGTCTTCGGCGGCCGCGCGCTCATGCCCGTCGACCGCCTCGGGCTTCCCCTGCGCCTCCCCCTCCTCCGCCACGGCGTCCTCGGACGGGCCCGCAACGGGCTCAGCCGTGGCGTCGGCGTCCGTCGGCATCGCGGCGACAGCGACGGCCTTGGCTTCTGCCGTCGGCGCGCCGTTCGCGAAACGGTTCAGCGCCGCGTTCGCCCGCAGGAACAGCGAGGAACCCGCCGGGGAGAAGACCTCGGGGGCCGACGGCTCCTCGACGGTCGCGTCCACGTCCGCGGTTTCGTCAACGTCCGTGGCTTCGTCCGCGTCCGCGCCCGTCGTCGTGTCCGCCGGCTCGGTGGACTCGGTTTCACCGGCCGGGGCGGCCGGGCCGGCCTCGGACTCGGCCTCCGCGTCGGACCCGGGCTCGGGGTCGGACTCCTGTCGGGGCGCGGGTACCGGCACCGGCACGCCGCGCGTCGCCGCGGAGGCGGGGACCTGTTCGAGCCCCGCCGGAAGGGCGTTGGCCGGGGCGGACGCCTCTATCGCGAGCAGGCGGCGCGTCTCCAGGACACTCGCCCGCTCGGTCTCCGCCGTCGCGTACCGCCGCAGCAGCGCGGCGTGTTCGTTGCGCAGGCCCGCCAACTCCTTGCGCTTCGCGCGCAGCTTCTGCTCCAGCTTGGTGCGCAGCTCGCGGGACTCGTCGAGGTCGGTCTCCAGTTCGGCGACGCGCTCCTCGAACCGCCACTCGTCGCTCGCCCGCGCGCGCGTGAGGTCCGCGACACGCTTGCCCGCCGCGGTGTCCCAGCGGCGCAGTACGACGGCGCCCACAACGGCCGTTGCCGCGGCGCCCGCGGCCAGCACACGGAGCACCACCGGCTCCGTGAACAGCCAGGGCCCCACGGCACAGACGAGCGAGACGCCGGCGATCGCCGAGGGAGGCAGCAGCCTGTGCAGGGGCGGGGAATGGCGGTGACGTCCACGTGGCATGGCCAGAAACTTACCGCGCGTAGGCGAATGATGGTGCCCCACCCGGTAAAAACACAGCCACCCCGAAGCCTTCACCCCGCCCCAGGCGTCTACAGGACCCCGACTTACTTGATCAGGCCCTTCGACTCCAGATACTCCTTGGCCACGTCGGCCTCCTTGGCGCGCTCCGCGTCGACCTTCCGGTTGAGTTCCACGAGATCATCCGTGCTGAGCGTCTCGGTCAACTTGCCGAGCGCGTCGGCTATCTCCTGGGAACCGGCGTCCTTCGCGTTCACCACCGGAAGCACGTTGTCCGCGTTCTGCAGCTTCTTGTCGTCCTCCAGGAGAACGAGGTCGAAGTTCTTCAGCGTCGCGTCCGTGGTCGTGGTCAGCACCAGCTGGTCCGTGCCGTTCTTCACGGCCTGCTTGGCCTGTGTCGTACCGACGCCCTTGGGGTCGATCCCGGCGACGTCGATGCCGTACGTCTTCTTCAGACCCGGCGCGCAGAAGGGCCGCGTCTCGCATTCGTCACCGGCGGCGATCTTGACCTTGACACCCGACTTGCCGAGATCCGAAAGGGTCTTGAGGTTGTGCTTCTTCGCGAATTCGGAGCTCACCGCGAAGGCGTTCTGGTCGACCGCCTTGCTGGCCGGAAGCACCTTCAGCCCCTTCGGCTCGGCGAGCTTCTTCAGCGCCGTGACCGTCGCGTCCACATCTCCGGAGGCGACAGGCTTCGCGTTCGGGCCGTTCTCCTTCAGGTTGAGGAATTCCGCGAGTGTCGCCGCGTATTCGGGGACGATGTCGATGGCCCCCTTCTCCAGCTGGGGCTCGTAGAGCTCGCGGGTCTTGACCGTCTTGACCGTCACGCTGTAACCGGCGTTGTCGAGCACCTGCTTGTAGAGCTCGCCGAGGACCTTCACCTCGGTGAAGCCGGCCGCGCCCACGACGAGCGAGCCCTTCTTGCCGCCGCCGGACGCCTTGTCCGAGCCCTTGTCCTCCAGGTCGTCCCCGCCGCACGCGGCGAGCACCCCGGTGAGCGCGCCCACGGCCGTGATCGCGATCGCCATCCGGCGCGTCCTGCTGTTCATCGCCCTGCTGTTCATCGTCATCCCTCGCAAGATCAAGAAGTAGTACGTCCACGCATGGGGTCGAAGACCCGTCCCGCCACCATCAGCACGGCCTCCACCAGGAGGGCCAGCACCGCCACGAGCAGGGCCCCGGCGACCACCTGCGGTGTGTTCTGCAGGCTGAAGCCGGCCGTGATGATCCGGCCGAGCCCGCCCTCGCCGGCCATCGCGGCGAGCGTCGCCGTGGCGACCACCTGCACGGCGGCCGACCGCAGCCCGGTCATCACCAGCGGGTACGCCAGCGGAAGTTCGACGCGGCGGAACAACTGTCCGCCGCTCATGCCCATCCCCCGCGCGGCCTCCACCACCGACCGGTCCACCTCGCGCATCCCGATGTACGCGTTGGTCAGCAGCGGCGGCACCGCGAACAGCACCAGCGCGATCAGCGTCGGCAGGTCCCCGTGCTCGCCGAGCGGGGTGAGCGTGAGCAGGATCAGCACGGCCAGCGTGGGCACCGCCCGCCCCACGTTGGAGAGGTTGACGGCGAGCGCACCCCCCTTGCCGATGTGCCCGAGCCACAGCGCGAGCGGCAGCGCGATCAGACAGGCGACGGCGAGCGTGACCCCGCTGAAGTAGAGGTGCTCGGCGAGCCGGTGCCAGACCCCCTTCTCCCCTTGCCAGTTGGCATCCGTCGTCAGCCAGTCGTACGCACCCGATATCGCGTTCATACAGGTTCAGCCACCTTCACCGACGCCGCGCGTCTGCGTATTCGGGGAGCGCGGGCCGCCCGGGTCCAGGGCGTCAGCAGGCGCTGGAGGCCGAGCAGCAGCAGGTCGGCCGCGGTGGCGAGCAGCACGCACAGCACGGAGGCGGTGAGGACCTGTGCCTTGAAGGCGCTGTCCAGGCCGTCGAGGATCAGCGTCCCCAGTCCTCCGTAGTCCACGATCGCGCCGACCGTCGTCAGGGCGACCGTGGAGACCGTGGCGATGCGGACACCGGCGAGCAGCGCGGGCAGCGCCAGCGGCAGTTCGACCTCCCACAGCAGCCGCAGCGGTCCGTACCCCATCCCGCGGGCAGCCTCGACGGCCTCCTCGGGGACGGCCTGCAGACCCGCGAGGATGTTGCGCACGAGGATCGTCAGCGAGTACAGCACGAGACCGGTGACGACCAGCGCGGCCGACAGCCCGAACAGGGGCAGCAGCAGCGAGAACATCGCGAGGGAGGGAACCGAGTAGAGGACGGTCGTCAGGCCGAGGATCGGGCCCGCCAGGGCGCGATACCGCCGGGCGAGCAGGGCGAGGGGGAAGGCGACGGCCACGCCGATCGCCACCGAAACCGCCGTGATCCAGACGTGCTGGACCGTCGCGTCGATGAGCTCCTGGCTGCGGGAGCGGACGTACTCCCCGCAGATCCAGTCGTTGGCCACCAGGCAGTTCTGCTTGCTCACCCGCCCCACCTCCCCCGGGTCCCCGATTCCCTGAATCCCCGAACATATGTGGCTGGACCGCACGCCCGCACATGTTCTTGACTTGCTGGCGACCCTAAACCCCACCACTGACAATCGCCGAGGGCCGCCGTACAGGCGCAACATTGCCTTCACACAAACCCCGCCGCCGACCGCCACAATGGGGAGCCATGATCCGGTTCGAGAACGTCACCAAGCGGTACGCGGACGGCACCATCGCCGTCGACGACCTGTCCTTCGAGGTCGCCGAGGGCGAACTGGTCACCCTGGTCGGCCCGTCGGGCTGCGGCAAGACCACCACGATGAAGATGGTGAACCGGCTCATCGAACCGTCGGGCGGCCGGATATTCCTGGACGGCGACGACATAGCGGCCATCGACCCGGTCCGGCTGCGCCGCCGTATCGGCTATGTCATCCAGCAGGTCGGCCTCTTCCCGCACAAGACGGTCCTCGACAACACCGCGACCGTCCCGCACCTCCTCGGCGTCAAGCGCGCCAAGGCCCGCGAGCGCGCCGCCGAACTCCTCGACCTCGTCGGCCTCGACCCCTCGGTGTACGGCGAGCGCTACCCGGAGCAGCTCTCCGGCGGTCAGCGTCAGCGCGTCGGCGTGGCCCGTGCGCTCGCCGCCGACCCGCCCGTCCTGCTGATGGACGAGCCGTTCGGCGCGGTCGACCCGGTGGTGCGCGAGCACCTGCAGAACGAGTTCCTGCGGCTCCAGCAGGCCGTGCACAAGACGGTCCTGTTCGTCACGCACGACATCGAGGAGGCCGTACGCCTCGGCGACCGCATCGCCGTCTACGGGCAGGGCCGCATCGAGCAGTTCGACACCCCGTCGGCCGTCCTCGGCACGCCCGCGAACGACTACGTGGCCGACTTCGTGGGCGCGGACCGGGGCCTGAAGCGGCTGTCCGTGACGCCCATCGAGGAGAGCGACCTCGAACAGCCGCCCGTGGTGCGCCTGGACGACCCGCTGCCCCGGAAGCTGGACGCCCGCTGGGCCGTCGTCCTGGACGCGAACGGCGACCTGCACGGCTGGATCTCCGAGGAGCACGCGCGCGCGGGGGGCGGCACCGTCCGCGAGCAGGCGCGCCGCATGGAGGCCTGGCTGCCCGTCGGCGCCTCCCTGAAGCAGGCGTTCGCGACGATGCTGCAGCACGACGCGGGCTGGATCGCCGTGATCGACGAGGAGAGCGAGGGCCGCTTCCTCGGCGTCCTCACCCCCGCGCGGCTGCACGAGGCGCTGCGCCGCTCGACGGCCGCGGACGCGCGGGACATCGCGCGCGCGGACGTCGAGCTGGACACCGTCAGCTGAGCGCCCCGGTGGTCAGCGGTCGCTGAGCCGCCCGCTGATCCACTGCAGCGTCGGCGGGATCTCGCGCCGCCAGGTGTTGAAGTTGTGGCCGCCGCTGTCGAGGATGATCGAGGAGATCCTTGTCACACCGTTGGCCTTCACCTGCTCTATGAACTTGAGCGTGTCCTTGTAGTTGGCCTCGCCGATCTTGCTGCTGGTCACCAGCAGCGAGGTGTCGGGCGCCCGGTGGTGATCCAGGTACCAGCGCAGGTCGGCGTCGTTCTGCAGCGTCTTGTTCCCGTGGAACAGATCGCCGGTCGTGGGGTCGATCGGCGCCTTGTAGTACGGCGACAGGCCCGCTCCGGCGGCGTAGACCTCGGGGTGGTGCAGTGCGAGCTTCAGCGCGCAGTAGCCGCCCGTGGAGTCACCGATGATCCCCCAGCTGCCGGGCTTCTTGCCCACCCTGTAGTGGGCCGACACGGCGTCGGGGAGGTCCCTGGCGAAGAACGACTCGGACTGCGGGCCGCCCGGGATGTCCACGCACTCGGTGTCCCGCGGCGGCGCCACGGTCGGCCGGAGCATGACGATGATCATCGGCTGGGCCGTGCCGTTCTTGGCCAGTTCCTGGGCGGTCCGCGGGTAGTGCAGCTTCTTGTAGAGCGCCTCGGCGGTGCCCGGGTATCCGGTGAGCACCGTGACGGCCGGGAAGGTGCGCGTGCGGTACTGCGGCTGGAAGTACTCCGGCGGCAGATAGACGTACGCCGGAGTGGCGATGTGGGTCGTCCGGCCCACTATGTCCACCTTCTGGATCTGGCCGCTGATCTGGGGGCGCGATCCGCCCGCCCCCTTCACCACCCGCTGCGTGTCGACCACCTGGAGGGGGCCGCCGGTGCCGGCGTTGTTGTGGTCGATGACGATGCCCTCGCCGTTCTCCTGACCGAACAGGTCCGCCCAGCTGGCGTAGAACCCGAACGCCTGGTTGGCGGACACGCCGACCGAGACGAAGATCGCCAGCTGGGTGGCCAGCAGCAGGCCGACCCGTCCGGTGACGGCCCGCCAGCTGCGCCGTGCCAGCCGCGGCCACAGCCACACCGTGCCGACGAACAGCAGCACGGCGCACAGCACCGCCACCACCAGCACCTTGTTGCTCGTGAGACCCATGGTCCGTTTCCGCCTGCGCTTTCTGTCTGACTCTGAACCAGTCCTTCCCGCCGCTCGCCCGCCGCATCTTCGCGAGAGCTTGCCCCGGGCTTTCCCTGACCTTTGAACCGGCTTTCCGGTGGGGAGTGAACCTCTTCCCCCAAGACACCGTCCTAGAGGGCGCAATGTCGCCGGATGCCGGAATTGGCGCCGGGTCCAAGGTCTCTCGCGGAACTACGGGATGCGATGTCTGTCAGGATAGATGGGGAAATGTCGGGCGAGGTTCCTGGTCGAACAGGCCGGACGCGGCGCATAGTCCGCGGTCCGCGCCCTGAAGCCGTCCCCGCCCTGGTCGCCAGGGCCTGCACACTCGTGGGGCTCCTGGACATCGCAGCCGGGGTCTTCCCGCGCTTCCGGCACAGCCGTATGCACGCCATGGCCGAGGTCCTGCCGGGCGCGCTCGGCCCGTTCGCGGCGGCGCTGTCCCTCAGTGCGGGGGTGCTTCTGCTGCTGCTCGCCCACGGTCTGCGCCGCCACAAACGCCGGGCGTGGCGAGCCGCCGTCGTCCTGCTGCCGGCCGGCGCCGTCGCACAGCTGGCGTACCGCCACTCGCTCGTCGGTCTCGTCATCTCCGTCGCGCTGCTGGTGCCGCTGCTGCGCCACCGGAGTGAGTTCGCGGCCCTGCCCGACCCGCGCAGCCGCTGGCGCGCGCTCGCCAACTTCGTCCTCATGGGCGCCGGTTCCCTGGCCCTCGGGCTGGTCATCGTCAGCGTCCACCCCAACCGCATGGTCGGCGACCCGAGCCTCGCCGACCGCATCTCGCACGTGCTGTACGGCCTGTTCGGCTTCGAGGGACCGGTCGACTACCAGGGCGACACCTCCTGGACCGTGGGCTTCTCCCTCGGCGCCCTCGGCCTGCTCACCGCGATCACCACGATCTACCTGGCCTTCCGGCCCGAACACCCCGCCGCCCGCCTCACCTCGGACGACGAGAGCCGGCTGCGCATCCTGCTGGACAAGCACGGCGGCCGCGACTCGCTCGGCCACTTCGCGCTGCGCCGCGACAAGGCCGTCGTCTTCTCGCCCAGCGGCAAGGCGGCCGTCACCTACCGCGTCGTGTCCGGCGTGATGCTCGCCAGCGGCGACCCCATCGGCGACGTCGAGGCCTGGCCCGGCGCCATCGAACGCTTCATGGACGAGGCCAAGGCCCACTCCTGGACCCCCGCCGTCATGGGCTGTTCGGAGACGGGCGGCGAGGTGTGGACCCGCGAGACCGGCCTCGACGCCCTCGAACTGGGTGACGAGGCGGTGGTGGACGTCGCGGATTTCTCCCTGGCCGGGCGCGCGATGCGCAACGTGCGTCAGATGGTCAAGCGCATCGAGAGGGCTGGTTACGAGACCCGGGTACGGCGCATCCGTGACCTCGGCGAGGGCGAGCTGGACCGGATACGGCGTGCGGCGGAGGACTGGCGCGGCACCGACACCGAGCGCGGCTTCTCCATGGCACTCGGCCGCATCGGCGATCCCGACGACGGGGACTGCCTGATCGCCACCGCTCACAAGACCGACGACCACCCCGGTGCGTACGGCGACCTCAAGGCCGTTCTGCACTTCGTCCCCTGGGGCACCGACGGCGTGTCGCTGGACCTGATGCGCCGCGACCGCTCGGCCGACCCCGGCATGAACGAACTGCTCATCGTCGCGGCACTGGAGGCGGCCCCGCGCCTCGGCATCACGCGCGTGTCCCTCAACTTCGCGATGTTCCGCGCCGCGCTCGCCCGCGGCGAGAAGATCGGCGCCGGCCCGGTGCTGCGCGCCTGGCGAGGCCTGTTGGTCTTCCTGTCCCGCTGGTTCCAGATCGAGTCGCTGTACAAGTTCAACGCGAAGTTCCGGCCCCGCTGGGAGCCCCGCTTCGTCGTCTACCGCTCCTCACGGGACCTCCCCCGCATCGGCCTCGCCGCCATGCAGGCCGAGGGCTTCGTGAACCTCGCCCTGCCGCGTCTGCTCCGCCGCCGGGCGGTGGCCGCACCGGTGTGCGCGCACCGCACGGTCGCGGAACACGGGGTCCACGTCGCATAGCCCCGAGCAGCGGCAATGACCGGTGGGGGTGCGGGAGCCCACCCCCACCGGGGCCGAACGGCCCTCTTCGGGAGGCCTAGGCTGGACACATGAGCAAGAAGAGCGGGCGCGGCCATGTGGTGGGACTGCCGGCGTGGGACCGCTGCGCGGTCATGGGGGTAGTCAACGTGACGCCCGATTCCTTCTCCGACGGCGGCCGCTGGTTCGACACGACGGCCGCCGTCAAGCACGGTCTCGCCCTGGTCGAGGAGGGCGCGGACCTCGTCGACGTGGGCGGCGAGTCGACCCGCCCCGGCGCCACCCGCGTCGACGAGGCCGAGGAACTCAAGCGCGTCCTGCCCGTCGTACGGGGCCTCGCCGCCGAGGGCGTCACGGTCTCCGTGGACACCGTGCGCGCCTCCGTCGCCCAACAGGCGCTCGCCGCGGGCGCCGCCCTCGTCAACGACGTCAGCGGTGGTCTCGCCGACCCCGCGATGATCCCGGCCGTCGCCGCCGCGGGCGCCCCCTTCGTCGTCATGCACTGGCGCGGCTTCCTGGAGGGCGGCAACGTGAAGGGGTCCTACGAGGACGTCGTCTCCGAAGTCGTCAACGAGCTGTACGCGCGCGTGCAGGCCGTTCTCGCGGGCGGCATCGCCGCCGACCGGATCGTCGTCGACCCCGGCCTCGGCTTCTCCAAGGAGGCCGAGCACGACCTCTCGCTGCTGGCCCACCTCGACCGTCTGCACGCACTCGGCCACCCGCTGCTGGTCGCCGCCTCCCGCAAGCGGTTCCTCGGCCGCGTCCTGGCCGGACCCGAGGGCGCACCCCCGCCCGCCCGCGAACGCGACGCCGCCACCGCCGCCGTCTCCGCGCTCGCCGCCCACCAGGGTGCCTGGGCGGTCCGCGTGCACGAGGTACGGGCCACCGCCGACGCGGTGCGCGTCGCCCGGGCCGTCGAGGGAGCCCGATGAGCGCCGCCGACACCGACGTCGAGGAGGTCGAACTCGCCAACACCGCCTTCTACGAGGCGATGGAGCGGGGCGACTTCGAAACGGTGTCCTCGCTCTGGCTCACCCCGGCCGACCTGGGTGTGGACGAGGAGTTCCACGACCCCGCGTCCGCCGGCGTGGTCTCCTGCGTCCACCCCGGCTGGCCGGTGCTCTTCGGGCGCGGCGAGGTCCTGCGGTCCTACGCGCTTATTATGGCGAACACCGAGTACATCCAGTTCTTCCTCACTGATGTGCATGTCTCGGTCACCGGCGACACCGCCCTGGTGACATGCACCGAGAACATCCTCAGCGGCGGCCCGGCCCCCGACGACAGCGATGAGCTGGGCCCCCTCGTCGGCCAGCTCGTCGTCGCGACGAACGTGTTCCGGCGCACGCCGGACGGCTGGAAACTCTGGTCCCACCACGCCTCTCCCGTACTGGCCGAATCCGGTGACGAGGAAGGCGACGACACGCCCTCCTGAGTGGGTGGGCGTCCTGCGGACGCACCAAGAAGTGGTTGGAATCACGCACCCTGGGTAGGGGCGGCTACCAGCCCGTGAGCCGCCGTGTTCCCCAGGGGAAACACCCCATGAACCCTCCTGGTCTCCGCGGGGGCACGAGCCCCCGTGGACGGGCGCTGTCAGTGCCCGCAGGTAGATTCGTCCGAGGCTGGTGCGCCGACCGCACTCGGCAGGGACCCGCCGCTACCGACGATTGCAGGAGTGATTCGCGTGGATCGTGTCGCGCTGCGCGGCCTCAAGGCCCGCGGGCACCACGGTGTCTTCCCCAAGGAACGCGAAGAGGGCCAGACCTTCATCGTGGACCTGACGCTGGGTCTGGACACCCGGCCGGCCGCGGCCGACGACGACCTGGCGAAGACCGTGCACTACGGCATCGTGGCCGAGGAGGTCGTGGCCGTGGTCGAGGGCGAGCCCGTCGACCTCATCGAGACGCTCGCCGAGCGCATCGCCCAGGCGTGTCTGAAGCACGACGGGGTCCAGGAGGTCGAGGTCTGCGTCCACAAGCCGGACGCGCCGATCACGGTCCCCTTCGACGACGTGACCGTCACCATCACCCGGAGCCGAGTATGACGACGTCCTTCACCGAAGGTCAGAGCGATCCGACAGTCCAGCCGGTGCCCGCCTCCGTGGTGGAGCGCGTGGACGCCGCCGACACGACCCTGCACAACCCCAAACGCGCGGTGCTCTCCCTCGGCTCGAACCTGGGCAACCGCCTGGAGACGCTCCAGGGCGCCATCGACGCCCTGGAGGACACCCCGGGCGTCCGCATCAAGGCGGTCTCCCCCGTCTACGAGACGGAGCCGTGGGGCGTCGAACCCGGCAGCCAGCCCACGTACTTCAACGCGGTCGTGGTCCTCAAGACCACCCTCCCGCCCTCCTCCCTGCTGGAGCGGGCGCACGCGGTCGAGGAGGCCTTCAACCGGGTACGCGACGAGCGCTGGGGCCCGCGCACCATCGACGTAGACATCGTTGCCTACGCCGACGTCGTCTCCGACGACCCGGTGCTGACGCTCCCCCACCCGCGCGCCCACGAGCGGGCCTTCGTGCTGGCCCCCTGGCACGACGTGGATCCGGAGGCCCAGCTCCCCGGCCGCGGGTCCGTCGCCCAGCTCCTCGCCACCGTCACCCAGGAAGGCGTCGCGCCCCGCGCCGACCTGGAACTCCGGCTCCCCGAATAGTCGTTAAGGTCAAGACGACCAGAGGCCGGACGCCAGAGGCCGGACAACGACCGCCGGGCCGGGCGACCGCCTTGCGGCGGGCTATCGAAGGGGCAAAGTGAAAGAGCTGCGCATCAGGACGCTGGCCGCCGTGTTCGTCGTGGCCGGCGTGCTGTCCTGGGCGGGCGCCCGGCTGTGGAGCGCGGTGGGCACGCTCCCCCGGGTCCCGCTGGCCGCGCCCATTGTCCTGGCCCTGATCGCCGTGGTGCTGCTGGCCACCGCGCTCTCACTGCGCGCCCGCCTCAAGGCCCAGCGCGAGCGCCGCGCCGGCGCCAAGGGCGTCGACCCCCTGATGGCCGCCCGCGCGGTCGTCTTCGGCCAGGCCAGCGCCCTCGTCGCCGCCCTGGTCTCCGGCATGTACGGCGGCACGGGCGCCTTCCTGCTGGAGTCCCTCGACATCCCCGCCCGCCGCGACCAGGCCATCTACGCCGGCTTCTCCGTCGTCGCAGGCATCGCCGTCATAGCGGCCGCCTTCTTCCTGGAGCGCGTCTGCAAACTCCCGGACAACGACGACACGAACGACGGCACGGGGGCGGCTCCGGCTGCCTGAGGCGGCGCTCCTGGGCGCGGCCCATCGGTCAGCGGCAATCGGTCGGCGGTCTGGGGGTGTTTTGAAAGTCCCGCACAGCACCCACGGCGCCCGGCACGCACCCTCGCCGCACCGGTCGAAGCCCCAAGTACGTCCAGTACGAGAGCCTTCGTCCGTCACGCCGAGGGCACGCACCGAACACCGCGGGCACCGCACAGGACTTTCAAAACACCCCCTAGCGCGCCATGATCAGACTCATTGCCTCATTACGGGTGGCCGGGTCACGCAGCTGACCGCGTACCGCCGAGGTGATGGTCTTGGCGCCGGGCTTGCGCACACCCCGCATGGACATGCACATGTGCTCGCACTGGACGACGACAATCACGCCGCGGGGCTCCAGTATTTCCATCAGCGAGTCGGCGATCTGAGTCGTCAGCCGCTCCTGCACCTGAGGGCGGCGAGCGAAGACATCCACGAGCCGAGCGAGCTTCGAGAGGCCAGTGATCTTGCCATCGGAGGACGGGATGTACCCAACATGGGCAACACCGACAAATGGCACCAAGTGATGTTCGCAGGAGCTCAGGACTTCGATGTCCTTCACCAGGACCATTTCGTCGTGTCCCAGGTCGAACGTCGTCGTGAGGACGTCCTCGGGCTGTTGCCACAGGCCCGCGAATATCTCCTTGTACGCCCGGGCCACCCGGCCCGGGGTCTCCCGGAGGCCCTCGCGGTCCGGGTCCTCGCCGACCGCGATGAGCAGTTCGCGTACGGCGTTCTCGGCGCGCTTCTCGTCGAACTCGCCGATAGAGCCCTCGCCGTCCAGCGTCACGGGGTCGGTCATCTGGTCCTCGTTCCTGTGCCTCTCGCGTGCATGGATCACGCGTCTCGCTTATGGGCATACGAAAATGCCGCGCCCCCCAGGCTAGAACCTGAGGGGCGCGGCATCCATTCCGGGCCTGGTGAGGCCGTCGGAGAGCGGTGGGTCAGCTCTCCGGGCGGTCCTCCGAGGCCGGCTCCGTCGCCGGGACGGACTCGGTGGCCTGCGCGATGGCCGGCGTCGAACCGTTCGCCCCGTTCGTCAGTGACAGCTCCTTGGGGGAGAGCACCGGCGGGCGGGTGGACGGCGTACGCCGGGAGGAGCCGGTCCACGCGGGGCGGGCCGGGCGCTTGACGATGGGAGCGAAGACCTCGGCGATCTGCTCCTTGCTCAGCGTCTCCTTCTCCAGCAGCTGGAGCACCAGCGCGTCGAGGACGTCACGGTTCTCGACCAGGATTTCCCAGGCCTCGTTGTGCGCGTTCTCGATGAGCTTCTTGACCTCTTCGTCGACGAGCGCGGCGACCTCTTCCGAGTAGTCACGCGGGTGCGACATCTCCCGGCCGAGGAACGGCTCGGTGTTGTCGCCGCCGAACTTGATCGCGCCGAGGCGCTCGGTCATGCCGTACTGCGTGACCATCGCGCGGGCCGTTGCGGTGGCCTTCTCGATGTCGTTCGCAGCGCCTGTCGTCGGGTCGTGGAACACGAGCTCCTCGGCCGCGCGGCCGCCCAGCATGTACGCCAGCTGGTCCAGCATCTCGTTGCGCGTCGTGGAGTACTTGTCCTCGTCCGGCAGGACCATCGTGTAACCGAGGGCACGGCCGCGAGACAGGATCGTGATCTTGTGGACCGGGTCGGAGTTCGGGGAAGCAGCCGCGACCAGGGCGTGTCCGCCCTCGTGGTACGCGGTGATCTTCTTCTCCTTGTCCGACATGATCCGGGTCCGCTTCTGCGGGCCCGCGACCACACGGTCGATCGCCTCGTCCAGCATGGAGTTGTCGATCAGCTTGCCGTTGCTGCGCGCGGTGAGGAGCGCCGCTTCGTTCAGCACGTTCGACAGGTCCGCGCCGGTGAAGCCCGGCGTACGCCGCGCCACCGCCGACAGGTCGACGTCCGGTGCGACCGGCTTGCCCTTCTGGTGAACCTTGAGGATCTCCAGACGGCCCAGCATGTCCGGGCGGTCGACCGCGATCTGGCGGTCGAAGCGGCCGGGGCGCAGCAGGGCCGGGTCGAGGATGTCGGGCCGGTTCGTGGCGGCGATCAGGATGACGCCGCCCTTCACGTCGAAGCCGTCCATCTCGACGAGCAGCTGGTTGAGCGTCTGCTCGCGCTCGTCGTGACCGCCGCCGAGGCCGGCGCCGCGGTGACGGCCGACCGCGTCGATCTCGTCGACGAAGACGATCGCCGGGGCGTTCGCCTTGGCCTGCTCGAAGAGGTCGCGGACGCGGGAGGCACCCACACCGACGAACATCTCGACGAAGTCGGAGCCGGAGATCGAGTAGAAGGGGACGCCGGCCTCACCCGCGACAGCGCGCGCGAGCAGCGTCTTACCGGTTCCGGGCGGCCCGTACAGGAGCACGCCCTTGGGGATCTTCGCCCCGACGGCCTGGAACTTCGCCGGTTCCTGGAGGAACTCCTTGATCTCCTGGAGCTCCTCGACCGCCTCGTCCGAGCCCGCGACGTCCGCGAACGTCGTCTTCGGGGTGTCCTTGGTGATGAGCTTCGCCTTGGACTTCCCGAAGTTCATGACCCGGGAGCCGCCGCCCTGCATCTGGTTCATCAGGAACAGGAAGACAACCACGATGAGGACGAAGGGGAGCAGGGAGAGCAGGATCCCGACGAAGGCGTTCTGCTTCGTCGGCGAGACGGTGTACCCGTCCGGGATCTGCTTGTTCTGGAACTTGTCCTGGAGGGTGCCCGCAAGGGTCACACCCTGGTCGCCGATGTAGCTCGCCTGGATCTTCGAGCTGCCGTCTACCTTCTCGCCATCCTTGAGCTGGACCTTGATGGTCTGCTCGTCGCCGGTGGTGAGCTTGGCCTCTTTGACCTTGTTCTCATTGATCGCCTGGACGACCTGGCCGGTGTCCACTGTCTTGTAGCCGCCGGACGAGCCGACGACCTGCATCAACACGACCACGGCAAGGACGGCCAGCACGATCCACATGACCGGCCCACGGAAGTATCGCTTCACGTCCATCCATACGGAGCGGTGTCGCCCCGTCCCTCCTGCCATAGTGAGTTTGATAAAGACTTATAAAGACTGTTCTTCGGACGGTACCCCAGCATTGTCACCCGAAGCCGCAGGGGACGACTGGCAATCCCGCCCACGCATGCTCCAACGGCGCGAAACCCGCTGGGGTTCCCGGACGTCTTACAGGATCGGGCTAGCCGCCGTAGACGTGAGGCGCGAGCGTACCGACGAACGGGAGGTTGCGGTACTTCTCGGCGTAGTCGAGGCCGTAGCCGATCACGAACTCGTTCGGGATGTCGAAGCCGACCCACTCGACGTCGATCGCGACCTTGGCGGCCTCCGGCTTGCGCAGCAGCGTGCACACCTTGAGCGACTCGGGCTCGCGGGAGCCGAGGTTGGACAGCAGCCAGGACAGTGTGAGCCCCGAGTCGATGATGTCCTCGACGATGAGGACGTGCTTGCCCTTGATGTCGGTGTCGAGGTCCTTGAGGATCCGCACCACACCGGAGGACTGGGTGCCCGCGCCGTACGAGGACACGGCCATCCAGTCCATGGTGACCGGGGTGGACAGCGCGCGCGCCAGGTCCGCCATGACCATCACGGCGCCCTTGAGGACTCCGACGATCAGCAGGTCCTTGCCCGCGTACTCCGCGTCGATCTTCGCGGCGAGCTCGGTGAGCTTCGCGTCGATCTCTTCCTTGGTGATGAGCACCGACTTGAGGTCGGTGCCCATGTCTTTCGCGTCCACCCGCATCACTTTCGGTCGTCCCACCGCGGCTGACCAGACCCTCCCGAAGGGGGCAGGTTTCAGCCTTGCCGAATCACCAGTCTGCCACCCTGGCGCTGAGCGACGACTTTGCCCGGGAGATTGATGGCTCCCTGGCCGCGCCAGCCGGTGATCAGCCGGTCGACTTCCTCGATGTGACGGGCGAACAGCGAACCGGCCGGGGCGCCCGCCTCGATGGCGGCGCGGCGCAGGATGCGGCGGCGTACGGCGGGCGGCAGGGCGTAGAGCTTGGCGCACTCCAGGAGGCCCGCCGCGTCGCGTACGGAGGCTTCGGCCTGGCTGGCCCAGGCGTCGAGGGCGTCGGCGTCGTCGCGGGAGAGCTGGGCCGTTCGGGCGAGCGCCTCGACGACTCCTTTGCCGAGCGCCTTCTCCAGGGCGGGCAGGCCCTCGTGGCGCAGCCGGGAGCGGGTGTAGGCCGGGTCGGCGTTGTGCGGGTCGTCCCAGACGGGCAGCGACTGGACCATGCAGGCCTTGCGGGCGGTCTGCCGGTCGAGGTGCAGGAAGGGACGGCGGTAGCGGCGGGCGGCGCCGGGTCCGCCGGAGACGGCGGCCATGCCGGACAGGGAGCGGATGCCGGAGCCGCGGGCGAGGCCGAGCAGGACGGTTTCCGCTTGGTCGTCGCGGGTGTGGCCGAGGAGGATCGCGGCGGCGTCGTGGCGTTCGGCGGCGGCGTCCAGGGCGGCGTAGCGGGCGTCGCGGGCGGCGGCTTCGGGTCCGCCGTCGCGGCCGACGGTGACGGCGAGGGACTCGACCGGGGTG
>NZ_JBEXDZ010000193.1:0-16309 GCF_040606085.1 Streptomyces sp. NPDC005485
CCCTGGACCGTGGCCGATCCGAAGGTCTCACAGATGGTGGTGTCGGCCTGTGCCGCCGGCGCGGTGGTCAGCAACGCGGCCAGCGACCTCCGCCGACGAGGTCCACTCCCTCTCGAAGAGCTCGCGTACGGTCTCCACCGTCTCGCCGACGCGCTCCACGGGCGCGTGGCCGTCCTGCGCGTACCCGATGGCGTACTTCAGTACGTCGGCGAGGGACTTCGTCCCGTGGTCGCGCAGCAGCAGCATCCAGGCGTCGAAGGCGCCGGGGACGGCCGCGGCCAGCGGTCCTGTACCGGGTACGAGATCCAGACCCAGTCCCCTGTAGTGGGCGATCGTGGCCCCGGCGGGCGCGACGCCCTGCCCGCACAGCACCTGTATCGCGCCGCCCGCAGGGGCCAGGATGATCGGGACCTCGCCCGCGGGCCCGTTGAGGTGCGGCTCGACGACGTGCAGGACGAAGCCGGCGGCGACCGCGGCGTCGTAGGCGTTTCCGCCGTCCTCCAGGACGGCCATCGCCGACTGCGAGGCGAGCCAGTGGGTGGAGGACACCATGCCGAAGGTGCCCTGGAGCGTCGGTCGGGTCGTGAACATGCCGTGCCACCTCGCTGTGCGGGAGCGATCAACCTCGGGCTCGACTATGGCACTTGCGGTTGCGGGGCGGACCCGGTGTGCGCGCAGGAGCCGGTGGGGCCTTCAGTTCGCCGGAGTGGACGAGCCGGTTGCCCGGGCAGGTCTCCATGCCGTCGTTGCGAGAACGTTCTCCGGGCCGATGTCGAGGGGCGACTCAAGGCGTACGGTCCGCTCGTCCCGCCCCTTCGCGGGCCCGACCCGCAGGTAGGGGCTGTCCTCGTTGTTCATCCGCCAGTACAGGCCCGCCTGCGCGGCCGCGCCCGGGGCCAGCGTCAGCGGCTCGGGACCGGGGTCCGGCGGGGCCATCGAGACGTCGTCCGTTCCCTCGGCGGTGCGCACGCCGGGGATCGGCAGGCCCGTCTCGTCGAGGACCAGGACGGCGGGGTAGCCGTCCACCTTGTACGGTTTGTCGCCGCAGTTGGTCAGTGTGAGCGTCATGGCGCGCAGGCCCATGGCGCCGTCCACGGGCCCTGCCTCGACGCGGACCCCGGACGGCGGGCACCCGGCCGGCTGGACCGGCACCGTCGGCGACGGCTCGGGGAGCGGGGACACAGGTGCCGGGGCGGCGGTCGTCGGCCACGTCAGTGTCGGAGTCGGGGTCGGCGAGCGGTCGGGGTTGCGTTCGCGGTCCAGCTCGGCGGAGAGCCCGCACCCGCTCGCGGCCAGCACCAGCACACAGGCGAGCGCGGCGGAGCGGGTCGCCGTCACAGGTATCGCGGTCACGCGCCGATCATGGCACGCCGCCTTGCCGGAAGCCCTCACTCCGCACGCCCGCGAGCTGTCACGAGCCCCGACTCATAGGCGAACACCACCAGTTGGGCGCGGTCGCGCGCACCGAGCTTCGTCATCGCACGGCTGATGTGGGTCTTGGCCGTGAACGGGCTGATGACCATGTGGGCGGCGATCTCCTCGTTGGTGAGGCCACGCGCGGCGAGGGCGGTGACCTCGCGTTCGCGGCGCGTGAGGCTCTCCAGGCCGGGCGCGGTGGCCCGGTCCGGTGGCCGGGCGACGAACTCGCCGATGAGCGCCCGGGTGACGGACGGCGAGAGCAGCGCCTCCCCACGGGCGACGACCTCGATGGCCTGGAGCAGGTCGGCGGGCTCGGTGTCCTTGAGCAGGAAGCCGCCGGCCCCGGCGCGCAGCGCCTCGAAGACGTACTCGTCCAGGCCGTAGTTGGTGAGGATCACGACCCGTACGCCGGACAGTTCCGGGTCGGCGGCGATACGGCGGGTGGCCTCGATTCCGGTCATGACGGGCATCTGTACGTCGACGAGCGCGATGTCCGGCAGTTCGGCGCGCACGAGAGCCAGGCCCTGCTTCCCGTCGGCGGCCTCGCCCACCACCTCGATGCCGTCCTCGGCGTCCAGCAGAGCGCGGAACCCGGCCCGCATCAGTGCCTGGTCGTCGACGAGCGCGACCCGGATCACGACGCCTCCCCCAGCGGCAGCTCGGCGCGCACCGAGAAGCCGCCGTCGGTGCGCGGGGCGGCGTACAGGGTTCCGCCGAGGGCCGTGACGCGTTCGCGCATGCCGGTGAGGCCGATGCCCGGCTTCGGCGGACGGGCCGGATCGGCACTGCCGTCGTCGTCCACTCGTACCGTCAAGTCGTCTCTTGCGTAGTCGAGTTGAACGGTGACCTTGGCCGAGCCCGCGTGGCGGGCGGCGTTCGTCAGGGCCTCCTGGACGATGCGGTACGCGGCGCGGTCGACGGTCGCCGTCAGCGGGCGCTCGTCGCCGGTCACCGTCAGGTCGACGGCGAGGCCGGCCGCGCGGGCCCGCTCCACGAGCAGCGCGGGGGTGCCGGTCGGCTCGTCGGTGCGCAACACCTCCAGCGTGGAGCGCAGTTCACGCATGGCCTCGCCGCTCGCCTCCTGGATGGCGAGCAGTGCGGGCGGCACTTCCTCACCGCGCTTGCGGGCGAGGTGCGCTGCGACTCCCGCCTGCAGCTTGACGATCGAGATGCTGTGCGTCAGCGAGTCGTGCAGCTCGCGGGCGATGCGCAGCCGTTCCTCGCCGGCCCTGCGCAGGGCGGCCTCCTCACGGGTGCGTTCCGCCTCCAGTGCGCGCTGCTCCGTCTGGCGCAGGTACGCCTGCCAGTTGCGGTCGGCGAGGCCGGTCACCAGCGCGCACAGGAACCAGCCCACGAGCAACGTCGTACGCTCGACGACCTCCTGTGTCGCAGGGCCGGTCACCGCGAATCCGGCCAGGAACACGGCACCTGCGACCGCCGCGACGCCCCGGTTGCCCACCCGGGCGGCCGTGTGCACGGCGGCCAGCACGGGCAGGGCGGCGAGGGAGCCCGGATGCGCGTGCAGGACGTACGCGGTCATGGCGACGGTGACCACGGCCAACACCGCACGCGGGGCACGGCGGTAGGCCGCCAGGGCGAGGGAACTCGCGGCGATCAGCCCGTAGTCGACGGGGGTCGTACCGTCGTCGAAGGCGGCCGACACCGCGACGAGCGCGCCGACCACGACGGCGAGCGTCGCGTCGGCCAGGCGTGTGCGGGTGGCCCGGTCGAGCTGCATGTCCGGCACCCTAGCCGCCGGGTCGGCCCGCGGCGTCAGACCTGTGGACGGCCCCGGGGCTACTCCCTACGCAGTAGTTCGCGCCGCGCACGGGCCCGCTGCCGTAAGCGGATGTGCCTTCGGCGGTACGACGCCCCGGCGAACCCCGACAGGCCAGGGTTTGCACGGCACCCGGCACTGCCGGACGTGCTCACAGCGGTGGCCCCCACCGCAGCAGACTCCAGGAGATCCACATGCCCAGCCCCTACCGCTTCACCACTCCACCCCCGCCCAAGTCCGCCACCGGTCGCACCGCCGAGGTCTATGAGCAACTGGCCCAGGACTTCGGGATCGATCGGGCGGTGACCTTTGTCGTGCTGTCCTCCGCTCCCGAAATCATGGCCGCCGTCTGGGCGTTGATGCGCGAGTCCCTGATCGCGGGAGCCGGGGACCGGACCGGGAAGGAGCTCGCGGCGCTCGGGGTGTCGGCCGCCAACCGGTGCCCGTTCTGTGTGGACGCGCACACGGTGCTGCTGCACGCCACCGGGGACCACGCCCTCGCGGAGGCGGTGGCACGCGGCGAGACGCCCAGGGACGAGAACCACGCGCGCGTGCTGGCCTGGGGCAGGGCGACCCGGATCCCGGGCGCGCCGGAGCTGACCCCGCCGCCCTTCCCCCGCGCCCATGCGCCCGCCTACATCGGCACCGCCCTCTCCTTCCACTTCATCAACCGCATCGTGTCGGCCCTGCTGACCGAGAACCTGCTGCCGGGCAACGCCCAGCGGTTCCGGGCGGTACGCAGCCTCGCCGGCCGGTCGCTGGCCGGTACCGTCCGCCGCAGGGCCGCGCCGGGTGCGGGCCTGGCGCTGCTCGACGATCCGGGCCCGGGGCCGGACTGGGCGCAGGGCACCACGGTCGGCCCGGCGTACGCCGCCCTGCGCGACGCCGCCGGCGCGGGCGCGGGCCTCCTCGACGAAGGGGACCGGATCGTCGTACGGGAAACCCTCCAGGACTGGGACGGCACTCATCCGCCGCTCGGCCGGGACGGCCTGCCCGGCCTCTCCCGGCCCGGCGCCCGCCTCGCCGTGCTGGCCGCCCTCGCCCCGTATCGCATCACGGACGAGGACGTGACGAACTGGCGCAAAACAGACCATGCCGACCATTCCCTGGTGCAGCTCATCGCGTACGGCGCGTTCGCCGCCGTCCAGCGCATCGAGAGTGCGCTGCCCCTTCACACCGCCGAGGAGTCCTCATGACCCGGACGGCCACCAACCCCGTACAGGCAGGGGCCTGGAACGGCACCGTCGGCACCCACTGGGCCGCCCATCACGAGCGCTACGACGCCCTGCTGTCCGGGGTGAACGACGCGCTGTTCGCGGGCGCGGCCGTGACGATGGCCGACCGCGTCCTGGACGTCGGCTGCGGCGCGGGGACGACCACGCGGATCGCGGCCCGGCTGGCCTCGCGCGGACACGTCGTAGGCGTCGACATCTCGGCACCCCTGGTCTGGCGGGCCCGTGCGGTCACCGCCGCCGAGCACGTCGGGAACGTGGCCTACGAGCTCGCCGACGCCCAGACCCATCCCTTTCCGCCCGCCGGATACGACGTGGTCATCAGCCGGGGCGGCGTGATGTTCTTCGAGGACCACGCGGCCGCGTTCCGGAACCTGGCGCGGGCCCTGATCCCGGGAGGGCGCCTGGCGTTCATCTGTCCGCGACCCGCCGGGCCGGACGTCGAGGAGTCGCGCGCCCTCGGCCTCTTCGCCAAGCTCCTGGACGCCCCGGACGCGGACACGGTCGCCGCGCACACCGCGATGGCGTCCCTGTCCGACCCGGCCCGTCTCCACGAGGTGCTGCAGGGGTGGGACGACGTGACCGTGGCCCCGGTGGACGTGGAGACACACTGGGGGCGCGACGCCCCGGACGCCGTCGACTTCCTTCTCTCCCGCACACCTGACCGGAAGGTCGACGCCGGCACCCGCACGGCCCTGGAGGAGAGTTTGCGCCCCTACGAGACGAATCGCGGCGTTCGCCTCCGGGGAGCGGTGTGGCTCGTGACGGCGAGGCGGCCGACAGCTCGTCAACAGTGAGCCTGCGTCACCGCACAGGCACGGAGCGAGTTGACACTTCCACCCCACAGGGACTCGTGTGACACTGGCGTCCCCCACCCCAGTGCGGGACCTCCCGCACCGACACGCGAGAAGTACTCTGTGCGTTCTCTTCCTCTGCCGCTCGCACTCACCGTGCGCGTGATGCCGGTCGTCGTGCTCGCCACGGCGGGCTGGGCCCTGTCCTCCGGCCCGCTCGCGACGACCACGACCGCCGAGCACAAAACGACCGAATCGCCACAAAAGGACAACAACTCGGCCACCGCTCCCTCGACTTCGGCGGCGTCCAAGACCTACACCGCCTCGCCCGCCCCCTGCACGGGCGTGACCGAGAAGACGGTCACCTCGCTCGTTCCGGGCGCCAGGACGGCCGGCCAGGAGATCCCCTCGACCGACAAGTCCCTGCGCCGGACCTGCTCCTGGAACGCACTCAAGGGGTACGACTACCGCTGGCTCGACGTCTCGTACGAGATCAAGGCCACCGACGGCGCCGCCGCAACCGCCTACAAGGAACGCACCGGCGAGAAGGGCGGCGGCGGGCCGGTACCCGGCCTCGGCGACGAGGGCTACTCGGTCGTGAACCTCACCACCGACAAGAAGCAGCAGACACGCGAGGGCCTGGTGATGGTCCGCGCGTCCAACGCACTGGTGATCATCACGTACAACGGCAGCGACTTCGAGACGCAGAAGGCGCCGGGCACGGACGAGATCAACAAGGGCGCCATCAAAGCCGCGAAAGATGCGGTGGCCGCACTGGAGGACGGCCGCAAGAGCTGACCGTCCTCCCTCCCGTGCGTCAGTCCGACGCCGTACTGTCGCGCCCCCGCAGTGACATCAGGACGAGGTACAGCACGAGCGAGGTGCCGAGTCCGACCGCCCAGCCGTAGTCCGCCAGCGACTCCAGGGCCGGGATGGGCCGCCCGTCGATCAGCGGATGGAAGTCGGCGCCGCCGACCGCCAGGACGCCGCCGGTCACGAAGGCGACCACGGCCCGCCAGTTCCAGCCGCCGTCGTACCAGTAACGGCCGCCCGCGCGGTAGAGATCGGCGAGGTCGAGCTTCGTCCGGCGCAGGATCCAGTAGTCGGCGATGAGGATGCCCGCGACCGTGCCGAGCAGACCGCCGACCAGCCCGAGCCAGGTGAAGATGTAACCCTGCGGGTCGGAGTACAGCTTCCACGGGAAGATCAGCACGCCGAGCACGCTGGTGACGAGCGCGCCCGTGCGGAAACTGATCTTCCGGGGCGCGATGTTGGAGAAGTCGAAGGCCGGCGAGACCAGGTTGGCCGCGATGTTCACGGACAGGGTCGCCACCAGCACGGTGACCAGCGCGTAGAGCAGGCCGAACACGTTGTCCGTCTTCGCGGCCAGCTGGACCGGGTCCCAGATCGCCGTGCCGTAGACCGCCTGCGAACCGGAGGTGACCAGCACCGAGAGGAACGCGAACAGTGTCATGGTCGTGGGCAGACCGAGCGCCTGCCCCCAGGTCTGCGCCTTCTGGCTTTTGCCGTACCGGGTGAAGTCCGGGATGTTCAGCGACAGCGTGGACCAGAAGCCGATCATGCCCATGAGCGAGGGCCAGAACAGCTTCCAGAAGCCGCTGCCCCAACCGAGCTTGGAGGGCTGGTCGAAGAGCGGGCCGAAGCCGCCCGCCTTGCTGCTCATCCACCACAGCATCACGCCGGCGCCGACGAGCACGAAGGGTGCCGCCCAGTTCTCGAAGCGGCGGATCGTCTCCATGCCCCGGTAGATGATGGCCACCTGGATCACCCAGAAGATCGCGAACGAGAGCCACATCGTCCAGGCGTAGCCGCCCACGTGCGATGCGTTCGCCCAGCTGTCGCCGATGAGCTTCCCGGCGAGGAAGTAGATCGCCTCGCCGCCGATCCAGGTCTGGATGCCGAACCAGCCACACGCCACCAACGCCCGTACGACGGCGGGGAGGTTGGCGCCGCGGACACCGAAGGAGGCGCGGGCGAAGACCGGGAACGGGATGCCGTACTTGGGACCGGCGTGCCCGGTGAGCAGCATCGGCACCAGGACGATCAGGTTGGCCAGTGCGATGGTGAGGACCGCCTGCTTCCAGTCCATGCCCACGGCGATCAGACCGGAGGCCAGGGTCCAGGAAGCGGTGTTGTGGGCCATGCCCACCCACAGTGCCGAGAAGTTGTACGTGGTCCAGGTGCGCTTCTCGACGGGTACGGGCAGCAGGTCCTCGTTGGCGTACGGGCCGCTGGGCGCCGAAGCCCCGGGGGCGATCTCCACCCGGCCGTCGGCGAGGGTGACTTGAGGGGACGGCGGTATCGCCGAGGGAGCGGTGTCGGTCATGGGCAGGCCAATCAAACGAGGGGCGGATCCGGAAAGGCCGTGCGGGCTCCGGCCCCCTCCCCCGGGACGTCGGGGAGGGGAGAACAGGAGTGGGGGGTGGGGAGTCGAGCGGTACCGCGGGTCAGCCGTTGACGGCCGGGATGACCTTCGACCCGTACGCGTCGATGGTCGCTTCCTGCGCGTCGTGCATGTCGTACACGGCGAACTGGTCGACGCCGAGCGCGCGCAGCGCGTTCAGCTTCTCGATGTGCTGCTCGGCGGTGCCGATGAGGCAGAACCGGTCCACGATCTCGTCCGGCACGAACGCGGTGTCGGGGTTGTCGGCGCGTCCGTGGTGGGAGTAGTCGTAGCCCTCACGGGACTTGATGTAGTCGGTGAGTTCGTCCGGTACGGCGGCGGAGTGTTCGCCGTACTTGGAGACGAGGTCGGCTACGTGGTTGCCGACCATGCCGCCGAACCAGCGGCACTGCTCGCGTGCGTGGGCGAGCGCCTCGGGCGAGTCGTCCTCGGTGATGTACGCGGGGGCGGCCACACAGATCTTGACGTCGGAGGGGTCGCGTCCCGCGTCGACGGCCGCCTGCTTCACGGCCTTGACCATGTACTCGGTGAGGTACAGGTCGGCGAGCTGGAGGATGAAGCCGTCGGCCTCCTCGCCGGTCATCTTCAGGGCCTTCGGGCCGTACGCGGCCATCCACACCGGGAGTTGAGCGCCCGGCTTGACCCACGGGAACTTGATGACCGTGCCGCCGAGGTCGGCCTCGTCGCCGCTGCCGAGGGCGCGGATGACCTTCATGGCCTCGCTGATGCGGGCGAGGGTGTTGGGCTTGCGTCCGGCGACGCGCATCGCCGAGTCGCCGCGCCCGATCCCACACACCGTGCGGTTGCCGTACATGTCGTTGAGGGTCGCGAAGGTGGAGGCGGTGACCTCCCAGGTGCGGGTGCCCGGGTTGGTGACCATCGGCCCGATCGTCAACTTCTCGGTGTTCGCGAGGATCTGACTGTAGATCACAAAGGGTTCCTGCCACAGCACGGCCGAGTCGAAGGTCCAGCCGTACGTGAAGCCCTGACCCTCGGCCCGCTGCATCAGCTCGATCACACGGGAGGCAGGGGGGTCGGTCTGCAGGACGAGTCCGAAGTCCATGGCGCCGCTCCTAGTCGCTCAGAGAAGGTACTGACAGGTGGAGCGGGGGGTGTAGACGCCGTGACCCGCACGCCCGGTGAACTCCCGCTCGGAGATGACGAGTTCGCCCCGCGAGAGCACGGTCTCCACCCGTCCGGTGGTGCGCTTGCCCTCGTAGGCCGAGTAGTCGACGTTCATGTGGTGCGTCTCGACCGACATGGTCTGCTCGACGTGCGGGTCGTAGATGACGATGTCCGCGTCGGCGCCGGGGGCGATGGTGCCCTTCTTCGGGTACAGGCCGAACATACGGGCCGGGGTCGCGCAGGCGATCTCGATCCAGCGGCGGCGGCTGATGTGCCCGTCGACGACGGCCTGGTGGAGCAGGTCCATGCGGTTCTCGACGCCCGGCAGACCGTTGGGGATCTTCGAGAAGTCGCCGCGGCCCAGCTCCTTCTGGCCCTCGAAGCAGAAGGGGCAGTGGTCGGTGGAGACGACCTGGAGGTCGTTGGTGCGCAGGCCCCGCCACAGCGCGGCCTGGTGCTCCTTGGGCCGCAGCGGCGTGCTGCACACGTACTTGGAGCCCTCGAAGTCCGGTTCGGCGAGGTTGTCCGTGGACAGGAACAGGTACTGCGGGCAGGTCTCGCCGAAGACGTTCAGGCCCTCGTCGCGCGCCCGGGTCAGCTCGGCGACCGCCTGCTGCGCCGAGACGTGCACCACGTAGAGCGGGGCGCCGGCGACCTGGGCGAGCTTGATCGCGCGGTGGGTGGCCTCGGCCTCCAGGAGCGCCTTGCGCACCTCGCCGTGGTAGCGAGGGTCGGTCTCGCCGCGGGCGAGCGCCTGCTCGACAAGGACGTCGATCGCGATGCCGTTCTCGGCGTGCATCATGATCAGCCCGCCGTTCTCGGCGCCGCGCTGCATGGCCCGCAGGATCTGGCCGTCGTCGCTGTAGAAGACGCCGGGGTAGGCCATGAACTGCTTGAAGGAGGTGACGCCCTCCTCGACCAGCAGGTCCATCTCCTTGAGCGTCTCCTGGTTCACATCGGAGACGATCATGTGGAAGCCGTAGTCGATGGCGCACTTGCCGTCGGCCTTGGCGTTCCAGGCGTCGAGGCCCTCGCGCAGCGTATGGCCGACGCTCTGCACGGCGAAGTCGATGATGGTGGTGGTGCCGCCCCAGGCGGCGGCCCGGGTGCCCGTCTCGAACGTGTCGGAGGCGAACGTGCCGCCGAACGGCAGCTCCATGTGCGTGTGGGCGTCCACGCCGCCGGGGATGACGTACTTTCCGGTGGCGTCTATGGTGCGCTCGGCCGTCCACGCCTCGGCCGCCGGGGTGCCGGACGCGGCGAGGGCCGCGATCCGGCCGTCCTCGATCAGGACGTCGGCGTGGATCTCGTCCGACGCGGTGATGACGAGGCCCCCCCGGATGACGGTACGGCTCATGCTCCCTCTCCTTCCGCTCGCGCGTGCGCTGAGGTAATACCGCTGCTGGTGGTGAAGCCTGAGGTCGACGCTGGTTCCTGCCGTGGAGGTCGACACCGCGGGCCCGGCCCCCCGTGCGCCGGGCCCGCGGCTGCTCGTCCGGTCAGGGAGCGGTCAGGGGCCCGTACGTGCCCGGAGCGCGGTCGCGGTAGAACTGCCACCGGTCGCGCACCTCGCGCAGCTTGGCCATGTCCAGGTCGCGGACGACGAGTTCGGTCTCCTTGTCGCTCGCCACCTCGCCGACGAACTGCGCCTCCGGGTCGACGAAGTAGCTCGTCCCGTAGAAGTCGTTGTCGCCGTACTCCTCGACGCCCACCCGGTTGATCGCGCCCACGAAGTACTCGTTGGCGACGGCCGCCGCGGGCTGCTCCAGCTGCCACAGGTAGCCGGACAGGCCGCGCGAGGTGGCCGAGGGGTTGAACACGATCTCGGCACCGGCCAGGCCCAACGCCCGCCAGCCTTCCGGGAAGTGCCGGTCGTAGCAGATGTACACACCGATCCTCCCGACGGCAGTGTCGAAGATCGGCCACCCGGAGTTGCCGGGACGGAAGTAGAACTTCTCCCAGAATCCCGGTACTTGGGGGATGTGGGTCTTGCGGTACTTGCCCAGGTACGAGCCGTCGGCGTCGATCACCGCCGCGGTGTTGTAGAGGACGCCGGGCTGTTCCTCCTCGTACATCGGCAGCACCAGGACGATGCCCAGTTCCTTGGCGAGCGCCTGGAAGCGCTGCACGATCGGGCCCTCGGGGATCTGTTCGGCGTACTCGTAGAACGCCTTGTCCTGGACCTGGCAGAAATAGGGTCCGTAGAACAGCTCCTGGAAGCACAGGACCTGTGCGCCCTGCGCGGCCGCGTCGCGGGCCGCCTGCTCGTGGACCTGGATCATCGATTCCTTGTCGCCGGTCCACGCGGTCTGGAAGACGGCGGCTCGGATCACTCTGCTCATCGGGACCTCCGGTCGCTCGGTGTACGAGGAGCCTAGAAAGCGCCCGGAGCGGCTTTGAGTTGCACGGTGTCACGTCTGCGGCCGTGCGGCGTTCCACGGTGTCACCCCCGCGTCGGCCCATGTTTCACCACCGTTTTGCCACGTCGTTCCATGTTTCACCTCTGTTGCGCGTCGTGCGCGAGCAGCGCGATGTGCACGGACGCGGCCTGTTCGAAGTCGTCGAGGTCGACGCCGAGGCGGGCTTCTATGGCCTCCAGGCGGCGGTAGAGCGCGGGCCGGCTGACGTGGTGGAGCTGCGCGGTGCGCGACTTGTTGCGGCCGGTCGCGAGGTACGTGCGCAGCACGGGCAGCAGCTCCGACTCGGCGTCGGCCCCGCACAGCAGCCCGTCCAACTCCCGCTCGGCGAAGGCCTGGACGTGCGGGTTTTCCCTCAACAGCCGTACCAGGCCGCGCAGATGGACATCGCGCAGACGTACGAGCGCCGGCTGGTCCTGGTCGGCGGGCGTGTCCGCGGCGGCCTCGGCGACGTGCAGCGCCTCGCGCAGTCCCGCGGAGACGTCGTCCCATCCGCTCCGGGGGGAGGCGGCCGCCACGGTGGTGGGGGCGCCGGTCTCATGGCGCAGCCGCCCGGCGAAGTGTGCGGCGAGCGCGTCCGCGTCCTGGTCTCGGGCGAGGCTGAGCAGCACGGCGGTGGCTCCGTCGGCCAGCTCCGCGACGAGCCCGGGCAGCCCCAACAGCCGCAGGGTCCGGTCGAGTTGGGCCGGGTCGCCGTCGCGGACGACGAGCGGTACGAAGGTGCGGCGGTTGACGGGCAGTCCGGCGGCGCGGGCGCGGGGCAGCAGCTGGCGGGCGGGGACGACGCCGGAGACGAGGTCGGTCAGCAGACTCTGCGCGGACTCCTCCTCCCAGCTGTGCACGGATCCGCCGAGCATGCGGTGCAGGACCAGGGCCTCGGCGGCGCGGTCGGCGAGCAGCCGTCCGGTGGCCGCGTCGCCGCGGTACCCGCACAGCACGATCCGGCCCCATCGCTCGCCCCGCCCGCCCAGTTCGGCCCGCACCCAGCCGTCGCCCTCGCTGCCGCCGGCCTGCCGCGCGATGCGCTCCCAGTCACGCAGCACGTCGTCGACCGCGGACCGCTCCCCCGCCGTGGCGAGCACGCGGTGGGCGAGATTGGTGACGACGACGGGGCAGGCGGCATGCCCGGCGATCTCGTCGAGCATGCGTTGCAGAGGGGCGCCCGCGGTGATGAGTCCGGTGAGCGCGGTCCGTACGGCCTCGGAGAGGCTGACGGCGGCGAACTTCTGCCGTACGAGCCGGGACTGGACCTCCTCGGTCAGCTCCGCGAAGGGGAAGGGCCGGTGGAGCACCACCATGGGCAGGCCGCACCGCTCGGCGGCCCGGCGCATCACGTCCGGCGGGGTGGGGAAGGCCCGGCCGAGTCCGAGGACCACGGCCGCGGCCTCCGCGCGGTGCAGTGAACGGATGTACTCGGCCTGGGCGTCCGGGTTCCCGGCGAGCAACACCCCGGTGGTGAGGACCATTTCGCCGCCGGTGAGCATCACGCCCACGTCAGCGGCCTCAGCGACATGCACCCAGCGCACGGGGCGGTCGAGGTGGCCGGCGCCGGCCACCACCTCGGGCTCTCCTGCGAGCACCCGGTCCAGGGAGAGGACCTGGCGTACCGACAGGGCGGGTTCCAAGGTGGCGGTGGCCATAACGACGTTCCCTTGCTCAGGTCCTGGCTCAGGTCCTACTGGATACACCTCAGTGCGCGCTCCAGGAGCGCCGCGCCCTCCTCCGCCTCCGCGACGGTGAGGGTGAGCGGTGGTGCGATCCGCAGTGCGCTGGTGTTGTGCCCGCCGCCCTTGCCGATCAGCAGGCCTTCCTCGCGGGCCGCTTCGAGCACCGCCGCGGCGCCGTTCGGGTCCGCCTCGTCGGTGCCGGGCCTGACCAGCTCGACGCCGATCATCAGCCCGCGCCCGCGCACCTCCCGTACGCCCGGGTGCTGCGCGGCGATCGCCCGCAGCCGCTCGATGAGCAGGCCGCCGACGCGCCGGGCGTTGCCCTGGAGGTCGTGTTCGAGGAGGTAGGTGAGGTTGGCGAGCCCCGCGGCCATGGTGATCTGGGTGCCGCCGAAGGTCGAGATGGAGTTGGAGTCCAGGCAGTTCATGATCTCGGCGCTGGCGACGACCCCGCCGATGGACATGCCGTTGCCGATGCCCTTGGCGAAGGTGAGGATGTCCGGCGGGCCCGAGGCGTCGTGCGCCTGCCAGCCCCAGAAGTGGTCGCCGGTGCGGCCCCAGCCGGTCTGCACCTCGTCGGCGATCCAGAGGATGCCGTGCTCCTTGAGCACCTCGCGGAAGGCCGCGTACAGGCCGTCGGGCGGCGAGGTGAAGCCGCCGACGCCCTGGACGGGTTCGGCAATCAGCGCCGCGGGCGGGCGGACGTGGCCGAGCAGGTCCCTCAGGTCGTCGACGCAGGCCGCGATGAAGTCGGCGTCGCCGAGATCCGCGTACGGGCCGCGGGTGCGGACGCCACCGTGGACGTACAGCGTCTGGAGCGGGGACAGCGAGGTCGGCGACCAGCCCTTGTTCCCGGTGATGCCGACCGCGCTGAAGGAGCGGCCGTGGTAGCTGTTGCGCATCGCCAGGATCTGGTTGCTCCTCCGGTACGACGTCGCCAGCAGCAGAGCCGTGTCGTTGGCCTCGGTGCCGGAGGTCGTGAAGAAGACGCGCGCGTCCGGGATGCCGGACAACTTGGCGACGCGCTCGGCGAGTTCGACCATCGGCCGGTTGAGGTAGAGCGTGGACGAATGGATGATCCGCCCGGCCTGCTCGGTCACCGCCTTCGTCACCTCGGGCAGCGCGTGCGCGGTCATCGTGGTGAGGATGCCGCCGAAGAAGTCGAGGTATTTGTTGCCCTGCGCGTCCCAGACGTACCGGCCCTCGCCGTGCGTGAGCTCGATGGGGTCGGCGTAGTACGTCGCGAGCCAGTCGGGCAGGACGGCCTGGTGGCGTGCGTACAGGTCGGTCACGGCTGCACCAGCCCGTCGTAGGCGTCGGGTCGTCGGTCGCGGTAGAACGCCCACTGCTGCCGAACTTCCTCGATCAGGTCGAAGTCGAGGTCGCGGACGACGAGTTCCTCGGCCTTGTCGCTGGCCGTCTCGCCCACGAACCGGCCGCGCGGGTCGACGAAGTACGAGGTTCCGTAGAAGTCGTTGTCCCCATACTCCTCCTCGCCGACCCGGTTGATCGCGGCGATGTAGTACTCGTTGGCGACGGCGGCCGCGGGCTGCTCCAGTTGCCAGAGGTAGGCGGACAGGCCGCGGGAGGTGGCGGAGGGGTTGTAGACGAGTTGGGCGCCGTTGAGCCCCAGTTGCCGCCAGCCCTCGGGGAAGTGGCGGTCGTAGCAGATGTAGACGCCGATCCTGCCGACCGCGGTCTCGAAGACGGGCCAGCCGAGGTTGCCCGGTTTGAAGTAGTACTTCTCCCAGAAGCCCTTCACCTGGGGGATGTGATGCTTGCGGTACTTGCCGAGGTAGGTGCCGTCGGCGTCGATCACGGCCGCGGTGTTGAAGTAGAACCCGGACTGCTCTACCTCGAACACGGGCACGACGATGACCATGCCGGTCTCGCGCGCGAGCTCCTGCATACGACGGACGGTCGGCCCGTCGGGCACGGGCTCGGCCCAGCGGTACTGCTCGGGCTCCTGGACCTGGCAGAAGTAGGGCGCGTTGAAGACTTCCTGGAAACCGATGACCTTGGCACCCTGCCGGGCCGCCTCGCGGGCGTGCTCCTCGTGCTTGGCGACCATGGATGCGGTGTCGCCGGTCCAGGTGGCCTGAACCAGAGCGGCGCGTACGACGTTGGCCATGAGCTGCTCCTTCGGCGGGACGTCAGAGCTTCTACGCCCGTAGACAAAGGCTGTAGAGGCTTGAAAGTAAGCCTCCCGAGCAGCCTTGCCAAGACCATCGTCGTTAACCCGCTGAGTCGATCACGTTTCACACCCCTGTGGGTGAGCGGCACACCGCCGCTCCGGGCCTCAGGCGGTGAAGCCCGCGACCCGGAGCGCGTGGACGAGATCCCAGTGGCGTTCGTCCGAGACGCCCTGGGCCGCCTCCAGCAGAAGGGGGACCAGGCGCTGCGGGTCGGCCTCCGCGCTGCGGGCCGCCTCCTCGGGCGTACGCATGCGTACGTAGGCGTCCAGGAGCGCTCGGACCTCGCGCGTCCGTCCCTCTTCGGCGAGAGCGAGCACGGCCTCGCCGATCTCCGGGGCGGGCCGTAGGACGCCCTGGCGAAGCATCTGCTGTCCGTCCGCCGTACGGCCCGCCGCGACGAGCGCGTCCGCGGCGGAGACCAGCCGGTCGGCGGGCAGCGAGGCCGCCTCCCACATCAGGGTGGCCCAGTCGGCGTCGAGCCCCGCGCGGTGCAGCTCGGCGGCGAGCAGCGGGAAGCGTGCGGCGGGCCAGTACGCGGCCTCGACGAGGATGCCGTGCGCCTCGCCGCTGCGGCCCTCCCCGCGCAGCCGGATCAGCGTCCTGACCGTGTCGGCGACGGCTCGCCCCGCTCCGTCGTCCAGCGGCTGCGCCCGCGGCTGCTCCGGCACCTGCGCGGCCCCCGCGAAGCGCGCGCCGCGCAGGGTGCGCCGGGTGGACGGGACCGGCGCGGCCACGGCGGGCGCGACCGGCGGAGCCGCCGACGCCTCCTCCACGTCCATCGCGCCGGCGAACCGGGCACCGCCCCGGGGACGGCGCTTGGAGCGCTGCTTGGGGGCGGCCGCGGAGGGCACGGGCTGGGGCGGCGCGGGGTCCTCGGGGGCCGCCTCACGGTCGGTCACGGGGCGGGGAGCGCCTGGATACGAGCCGTCCGGCGTGGCGTCGAAGGCGTACGGGGCGGGATCGGGCGTACGGGGCCCGTGCGGGGCGGGGGCCGCCGGGTTCCTGGGGTGGGCGCCTGGTGCTGCCGGGCTCCGGTCACGAGCCTGGTCCTGCGAGCCGGATCCGATCGCGCGCCCGTCGTAGGGACCGGCCTCGCCCGCCCCCGCGGCCCCCCGAGGACCGGGATCCACCAACGGAGAGCTCGGCCCCGGCTGCTGGGGAACCCTCGGGCGCGGCCCCGCGTCCGTCCCCTCCCCCGGTTCCCGGACGCGGAAGACGTCGCCGGCCGCCGCGGCCGGGAACGACAGCGCGCCCTGCG
>NZ_JBEXDZ010000194.1:0-16267 GCF_040606085.1 Streptomyces sp. NPDC005485
GGCGGATCATGCCGGTCAGGCCCACGGGCCCAAGGGGTTCAGCGCTTGAGCGTGAAGGTGAAGTCGCCGGAGAGCTTGTCGCTCAGCCGGACTGCTGACACGAGCCTGCCCTCGATGATCAGTCTCTCGACCTCGGCCCGCGAAAGACGGCACCCTTCAGCGAGCAGTCGCACCGGCCGGACAGGGATCCGTGCCGCAAAGCGGACCGATACGTCGATCACCTCGCGGTCCAGATGATCCGATCCGCCGGTGTCGAGGCGCCAGGCGTTGTCCCAGTCGAGCGCGATGCGATTACGGCGCCGCACCACCGGATCCTGGAGCAGTTCAGCTGCCAGGCCGGGATCGTTGTCATGCAGCCGGTCCAGCAGCTCAGGCCGTACGGAGCGCACATTCGTCCGCTCCAGGAACGTGAGCTTCGCGGTTTCCCCGCAAGCGGTGCAGAGCACGAGGAGCCAGGCGTCGATGAGCTTGTGGTGTGCGTTGACCCGAAATTTTCCTTTTGCCCGGAAACGTTCGGACGCGCACGCGTGGCAACGGCGACGAACAAGAGGCAGGCAGGTGGGCGCGACCACCCAGTTGTTGAGCACAGAGGTACACCGGTTTCAGTGAGAATTACGCAGCACGGAGGAGCGCGGCGCACAGGGCGCGCCGCGCGATGATTCAGCGCTCGAGAGGTCTCACACGGTGTACAACGGGACGCCCTTGCCTAGACGACTTGGTCCGGCAGCACGGTAGTGGCGCACGGGGGCGCTGTTCCAACGGTTTTCCAGGCGGCGTGGGCTCGTGGAGACCGACTGCACCCGTGTTTTGAACATGTTCAACTTCCTGGGATAGGCTCCCATCAACTACTGAGGGGGAGCCTGATGAAGATCGTGATACCTGGGGGGACCGGACAGGTGGGGGCGATCCTGAGGCGCGCCTTGACCGCGGCGGGCCATGACGTAGTCGTCCTGACCAGACGCCCGAACGGGGAGAGCGAGGTCCCGTGGGATGGCGAGACGCTGGGTCCCTGGGTCGAGGTCATCGACGGCAGCGACATTGTCATCAACCTGGCCGGCCGCAGTGTGAGCTGCCGCTACACCCCGGCCAATCTCCAGGCCATGATGGACTCCCGGGTGAACTCGACCCGGGTCGTGGGAGAGGCGATCGCCGCTGCCGTACGGCCTCCCCGGCTCTGGCTGCAGATGAGCACGGCGACCGTGTACGCCCACCGTTTCGACGCACCCAACGACGAGGCGACCGGTGTGCTCGGCGGCGCGGAGCGTGGCGTTCCCGGCTACTGGGCCTACAGCGTCGAGATCGCGAAGGCCTGGGAGCGAGAGCAGGAGCGAGCCGTAACTCCCCACACCCGCAAGGTCGCCCTGCGCTCCGCCATGGTGATGAGTCCCGACCGCGGAGGCGTGTTCGATGTCCTGCTGCGGCTGGCCCGGCTCGGCCTCGGCGGACCGGTCGCGGGCGGCGCGCAGTACGTGTCCTGGATTCACGAAACCGACTTCGTCCGCGCGGTCGAGTTCCTGAGCGACCGCGACGACCTTGCCGGACCGGTGAACCTGGCGGCGCCCGCTCCCGTGCCCCAGCGCACCTTCATGCGTGCGCTGCGCACTGCTTGGGGCATGCCCGTCGGTCTGCCCGCGACGAAATGGATGGCCGAACTGGGCGCCTTCGCGATGCGCTCGGACACCGAACTCCTGCTGAAGAGCCGCCGCGTCATCCCCGGCCGCCTGCTGGAAGCGGGCTTCGTCTTCGACCATGCGCAGTGGCCGGAAGCCGCACGTGACCTCGTGGAGCAGGTGCGCGGGGGCGCGTTCCGCCCGAAGTGACCCTCCGCGCGCCCCCAGTTCACCTCCGTACCACGTCATGAGAGCCGATCAAGGGGTACTCGACGGCGCCGTCGGCGGGGAGGGTGAGGCTGATGGAAGTGCGTTGTGTCGGAGGAGTTGAAACAAACCGTCCGGGCTGTTTATCTGACTGGGTGGGCTGGACGCTGCCGCCGGGAGGTCGAGTCGGGCACGGTCGCAAAGGGTGCGCGCCGCGCACCGGCAGACCGTCTGGCCGAGGCTTCTCTTGTCTCGCGGTGCATCGGTCGGGTGGTGGAGGGAAGAGGAATGAGCGAGAAAGATACCGCGCATGCGGTTTAATACATTAGGATGGGTGCCGCCCGGGACGCTCGGGGCCGGCTGCCTTCGCTGCGGTCCGGGTCGGCAGGGTGAGCTCACAGGAGGGGCGTGATGGTCAAGCAGGCTCGGGCGGCGAGGACGCGCCAGGCTCTCATCAATGCGGCGGCCGAGGTCTTCGCGGACGACGGATATGCGCTCGCTTCACTGCCCGCGATCAGTAAGCGCGCCGGTGTGAGCACAGGCGCGCTGCACTTCCACTTTCCCAGCAAGGATCTGCTGGCCCGCGAGGTCGAGGCGGCAGCCGTTGAGTCGGTCGAACGGCTGGCGCAGCAGGGGCGGGTGCGGGATCGCGCCGGCCTGCAGCTCCTCGTCGACGTGAGCTGTGAGTTGATGCTCGCGGTGAGCGCGGACATCGTGCTGCGGGCCGGATTCGAGCTGGGCGGCGATCCGTCGCGCAAGAACGAGGAGGGGCCGGGCCGGTGGTGGAGCGACTGGGTATACCGGTTGCTGTGTGAGGCCGACGGTGCCGGCGAGCTGGCGGAAGGTGTGTCGCCGGAGGGGGCCGCGGCCGCTGTTGTCGCCGCGACGGTCGGGTTCGGCGTGCTCAACGGCTGGCGCCGCGTTCGCTTCTCCCCGCAGTTGGTCGAGCAGTTCTGGGTCCTCATGCTGCCGGGGCTCGCGGCCTCACCGGCCGGTGTCCTGGTCGTGTCGGGCGCGAGCGTCGGTGCTGCCGTGAGAGGCGACAACTGACGATATGGCGTGATGATTCCGTTCCTCGTGCTCGTAACGACGACGGCGCTCGGTCGAGTGGGACTGGGGTGGCGGTTGGGCGGGAATGGAGTGGCTTGTTGGTCGTTGACATACCGTCTGCGCTGTTTTTTAGTAGCGATGTCGGGGCGGCGCGCGGTCGCTGTCGCTGTGATTCGAGTGCTTGTCGCTGGCGATGCTGAGCGCGGTTGGGGTGGTGGTCGTAGTGGGCGGTGCGGACGTGAACGTGGATTGCGTGATGCTGGGGTCGCTGGGGGTGTGGGTGGGCGGCATGTCGGTGGTCCCGTCGGCACCGAAACCGCGCCAGGTGCTGGGTTTGCTGGCGGTGCACAGGGACCGGGTCGTGTCCGTGGGGACGCTGGCGGAGGAACTGTGGGGGGAGGTTCTGCCCCGGAGTTCACGGGCGACCGTCCAGACGTATGTCCTGCAGGTGCGGGAGTTGATCGGGACGGCGCTGGAGCGAGGCACGCGGGAGGCGAACGGGGGCGGCGACTGCCATGCGAAGGACGTGCTGTTGACCGTGCCCGGGGGCTATGTGCTGAGAAGCGGTGGCGGCGGGTGTGACGTAGGCGAGTTCGAGCGCATGGCAGGCTCGGGATATCGGGCGATGGACGCGGGGGACTGCGCGGGGGCTGCCGCACTGCTGCGCCGGGCCCTGGGCCTGTGGAGCGGTCCGGCGTTGGCCGGGGTGCGCGCGGGGACGCATCTGCAGGGGGAGGTACGGCGCCTGGAGGAGGCTCGGTTGTGCGCGTTGGAACGACGGATCGAAGCCGACCTGCAGCTGGGGCGGCATCGCGAACTGCTGGCCGAGCTGACGGTGTTGGTGAGCCGATATCCCCTGCACGAGGGCCTGTGCGGACAGTTCATGGTCGCTCTGTACCGAGCGGGCCGCCGCGGTGAGGCACTTGAGGCGTATCACCGGTTGCGCGCGGTGCTCGTCAGGGAACTGGGTCTGGAACCGTCGGCCACGCTGGTGAAGCTGCAGCATTCCATTCTGGTGGCCCGCCCCGAGCGCGCCGTTGCCGGATCCGCGGCGCGCGGCGGCGGCACAGGAGACCAGGGAGCCGAGCGGTTTGCTCCGGTCGGCTGAGTAACCGCACGCATCGGCCCCGCAGTTCGACTTCCCCTCGGAGGTCGCCGCTCAGCAGCCGACAACTGCCCCGGGCACCGCACCGGTTGCACCGCTGGATTCTCGTCAAGCGAGTCGGCGGTCCCGGGTGGCCTCTCAGATGGCCCCGCGAATGGCCCGTTCGAAGTCCTCGACGTGACTGCGGGCCAGCTGCGCCGCCTTCTCCGGCTCACCGTCGACGATCGCCTCGATCAGCGGACCGTGCTCTTCCACGTGGCCGGCCATGTCGGACAGCCGGTCGATGAACAGGCACCAGATGCGGGTGGCCAGGTTGTCGTGGCGGACGAGGGTGTCCTCCAGGTACGGGTTGTGCGCGGCGGCGTAGACGGCACGGTGGACGCGAAGGTCCAGGTGCATGAGATCGGTGGTGCCGCTGCGCAGGGGGTCCACGCTCTCCAGCTCCCGCCGTACGGCCATCAGTACCGACCGGTCAGCGGCTGTGGCCCGCCGTGCGGCCTGGGCGGCGGCCAGGGGCTCCAGTTCCAGTCGAACCTCGGAGATGTGGGCCAGGTCGGTGATGTTGACGTCGGTGGCGAAGGTGCCGCGCCGGGGGTAGGTCGTGATCAGGCGCTCGTACTGGAGGCGCTTGAGGGCCTCGCGCACCGGTGTCCGTCCGACGCCGAGGGACTGGGCCAGGTGCTCCTCGTTGATCGGCGCACCCGGGCGGATCTCGAGCATGACGAGCTGGTCGCGGACGGCGCGGTAGGCGCGCTCGGCGAGGGACAGCTCCTCGCCCCCGGGATCGGTCGTCGCGTACTGCATGGAAGGCCCCCTTGACCTGTCTGGCAAGCTCACATACCTTACCGCAGAGGTTGATATATCAGTTGCTCATTAGATGGCTCTCAGGATGGTGCACAGATGGCAACGACCCCGTCGCTCACCTCGATCGCCTCCTCTCTCTCGCTCCCGCTCAGCGAAATCGACCCTGACATCGCCAACGCGGTCGACGCCGAGCTGCACCGTCAGCAGTCGACCCTCGAGATGATCGCCTCGGAGAACTTCGCCCCGGCGGCCGTCATGGAGGCCCAGGGCTCGGTCCTGACCAACAAGTACGCCGAGGGCTACCCGGGCCGCCGCTACTACGGCGGCTGCGAACACGTCGACGTCATCGAGCAGTTGGCCATCGCCCGGGTGAAGGAACTGTTCGGCGCAGAGGCGGCGAACGTACAGCCGCACTCCGGCGCCCAGGCCAACGCGGCCGCGATGTTCGCGCTGCTGAACCCCGGCGACACGATCCTCGGCCTCGACCTGGCGCACGGCGGCCACCTGACCCACGGCATGCGCCTCAACTTCTCCGGCAAGCTGTACGACGTCGTGCCTTACCACGTGCGCGAGTCCGACCTGCGCGTCGACATGGACGAGGTCGAGCAGCTGGCCCTCGCCCACCGGCCCAAGATGATCGTCGCGGGCTGGTCGGCCTACCCCCGCCGGCTGGACTTCGCCGCGTTCCGCCGGATCGCTGACGCGGTGGGCGCGTATCTGATGGTGGACATGGCGCACTTCGCCGGGCTGGTGGCCGCGGGACTCCATCCGAGCCCGGTGCCGTACGCCGACGTGGTGACGACCACCACGCACAAGACCCTCGGCGGCCCGCGCGGCGGTGTGATCCTCAGCCGCGCCGGCCTGGCCAAGAAGATCAACTCGGCGGTCTTCCCGGGCCAGCAGGGCGGACCCCTGGAGCACGTCATCGCGGCCAAGGCGGTCGCCTTCAAGCTGGCGGCGGGCGAGGAGTTCAAGGAGCGCCAGCAACGCACGCTGCGGGGCGCGAAGATCCTCGCCGGACGGCTGCTGGCCGACGATGTGGCCGAGGCCGGGATCACGGTGCTGACCGGTGGCACCGAAGTCCACCTGGTCCTCGTCGACCTGCGGAACTCCGCGCTCGACGGACAACAGGCCGAGGACCGACTGCACCGCATCGGCATCACCGTCAACCGCAACGCCGTCCCGTTCGACCCACGCCCGCCGATGGTCTCCTCGGGCCTGCGGATCGGAACCCCGGCCCTGGCAACCCGCGGCTTCGGCGAGACGGAGTTCCGCGAGGTCGCCGACATCATCGCGGAGTCCCTGAAGGGCGAACGCCCTGAGGACGAACTGCGTGCCCGGGTCGAGAAACTCGCCACCGCCTTCCCTCTCTACCTCCACCTCGACGGAGGCCCGGCATGAGTGCCGAACCGCTGCCGGAACACCCGGACTTCCTGTGGCGCAACCCCGACCCAAAGCGGTCGTACGACGTCGTCATCGTCGGCGCGGGCGGCCATGGCCTTGCCACCGCCTATTACCTCGCCAAGAACCACGGCATCACCAACGTCGCTGTCCTGGAGAAGGGCTGGCTCGCCGGCGGCAACATGGCGCGCAACACCACGATCATCCGCTCCAACTACCTGTGGGACGAGAGCGCGGCGATCTACGAGCACGCGCTCAAGCTGTGGGAACAGCTCCCCGAAGAGCTGGACTACGACTTCCTGTTCAGCCAGCGCGGCGTCCTCAACCTCGCGCACACCCTGCAGGACGTCCGCGAAGGCATGCGCCGCGTGGGCGCCAACCGCCTCAACGGAGTCGACGCCGAGTGGCTGGAGCCGGACGAGGTCGCCAAGGTGTGCCCCATCCTCAACGTCTCCTCCCGCACCCGGTATCCGGTCCTGGGCGCCACCTTCCAGCCGCGGGCCGGCATCGCCAAGCACGATCACGTCGCCTGGGCGCTGGCGCGCCGTGCCGACGAGCTGGGCGTGGACCTGATCCAGGGCTGCGAGGTCACCGGCTTCCTCAAGGACGGCGACCGGGTCGTGGGCGTCGACACCAACCGCGGCCGCATCCACGCCGGCCGGGTCGGCCTCGCGGCGGCCGGGCACAGCAGCGTGCTGGCCGAGCGGGCAGGCGTACGGCTGCCGGTGCAGTCGCACCCGTTGCAAGCGCTCGTCTCGGAACTGCACGAACCGGTGCACCCCACCGTCGTGATGTCGAACCACGTGCACGTCTACGTGTCCCAGGCGCACAAGGGAGAGCTGGTGATGGGCGCGGGCGTCGACTCCTACAACGGCTACGGGCAGCGCGGCTCCTTCCACGTGATCGAGCAGCAGATGGCAGCCGCCGTCGAACTGTTCCCGGTCTTCGCACGCGCCCATGTGCTGCGGACCTGGGGCGGCATCGTCGACGTCAGCCCGGACGCCTCCCCGATCATCGGCGCCACCCCCGTGGAGAACCTCTACGTCAACTGCGGCTGGGGCACCGGCGGGTTCAAGGCCACCCCGGCCGCCGGCTGGACCTTCGCGCACACCCTCGCCACGGGCGAACCGCATCCGCTGAACGCCCCGTTCGCCCTTGAACGCTTCACCACGGGCGCGCTGATCGACGAACACGGCGCCGCAGCCGTTGCCCACTGAGCCCCGCCGGGCCTGCCGAAAGAAGGACACCGTGCTACTGATCTCCTGCCCCTGGTGCGGTCCCCGTGACGAGACCGAGTACCACTACGGCGGACAAGCCCATGTCCCCTACCCAGCAACCCCCGCGGACCTCTCCGACGAGCAGTGGGCCGAGTACGTCTTCTACCGCGACAACGCCAAGGGCCCCTTCGCCGAGCGATGGGTGCACAGCACCGGCTGCCGCCGCTGGTTCAACGTCCTGCGCGACACCGTCACCAACGAATTGCTCGCCACCTACCGGCCGGGCGAGCCCCGCCCCCAACTCCCCGGCCTCCGTGAGGTCCACCAGCCCGCCGAACCGGCCGGAGGCAACCGATGACCGACCAGCGACTCCGGCTCCGGCAAGGGGGCCGCATCGACCGCGCAACGCTGCTGCGGTTCACCGTCGACGGGCGGGAGCTGACCGGGCATCCCGGTGACACCGTCGCCTCGGCGATGCTGGCGAACGGCATTGTCGAGGTCGCCCCGTCGCTCTACCGCGGCCGCCCGCGCGGCATCGTGGCCGCGGGCGTCGAGGAGCCCAACGCCCTGTTGCAGCTGGACGGTTCGTGCTCCGAGGGCATGCTCGCGGCGACGACGGTGGAGCTGTACGACGGCCTGTCCGCCACGACACTGTCCGGGATGGGCCGACTCGACCCGGCCCCCGACCCCGCCGTCTACGACAAGAAGTACGTCCACACCGACGTCCTGGTCGTCGGCGCCGGACCCGCCGGGCTCGCGGCGGCCGCCGCTGCCGCCGGCTCCGGCGCACGCGTGATCCTCCTCGACGACCAGCCCGAGCCCGGCGGTTCGCTGCTCTCCGGCGCGCAGGCCGACCTCCAGTGGGTCGCCGAGGTCCGTGCGGCACTCGACGCCGCCCCCGAGGTCGTAGTCCTCCCACGCACCACGGCGTTCGGCTCGTACGACGACAACTACGTGCTGGCTCTCCAGCGACGCACGGACCACCTCGGAACCGACGCCCCAGCGCCGTCCGAGGGCATCTCGCGTCAGCGGCTGTGGCACATCAGGGCCCGCCAGGTCGTCCTGGCCACCGGCGCGCACGAGCGTCCGCTGGTCTTCGCAGGAAACGACCGCCCCGGCGTGATGCTCGCCGCGGCCGTGCGCGCGTACCTCAACCGGTATGCCGTGGCCGTGGGTTCGCGGGCTGTGGTGAGCACGACCAACGACAGCGCCTATGACACGGTCGCCGATCTGCACGCCGCCGGGATCGGCATCGCCGCCGTCCTGGACGCGCGCGCCGAGCTGTCCCACCGGGCCGCCGAGGTGGCCGCGGAGACCGGCGTGCAGGTACGGACGGGCAGCACGGTGGTCGACACCGCAGGGGACGGCCGGATCACCGGCGTCACCGTCAAGGACCTCGACGATCACGGCCAACTCACCGGTGAGCCACAGTCGTTCGAGTGCGACCTGCTCGCGGTGTCGGGTGGGTGGAGCCCGGTGGTACACCTCCACAGCCAGCGTCAGGGCCGGCTGCGCTGGGACGAGGACCTGGTCGCCTTCGTCCCCGACGGCACGGTGCGCGACCAGCAGGTCGTGGGCGCAGCCCGGGGGACGTACGACCTCGACGGCTGTGTCGCCGAAGGGGCGCGGGCGGGTGCTCTGGCGGCCACGGAGGCCGGGTTCCCGGTTTCCGTACCGTCGTCCGGTGGGGCCCGACGCTCAGGCCCGATGCGCGCACTGTGGCTGATACCCGCCCCCGACGGCGAACCCGGCACCTGGGACACCCATTTCGTCGACCTCCAGCGTGACGTCACCGTCGCCGACGTGTGGCGGTCCACCGGCGCCGGAATGCGTGGTGTCGAGCACGTCAAGCGCTACACCTCGCTCGGCACGGCGAACGACCAGGGCAAGACGTCCGGCGTCAACGCGATCGGCGTGATCGCCGAGGCTCTGGGCGGGTCGCTGGGAGAGATCGGCACCACGGCGTACCGGGCGCCGTACACGCCGATCGCCTTCGCCGCGCTCGCCGGACGGGAGCGTGGTGACCTGTTCGACCCGGAGCGCACCACTTCCGTCCACAGCTGGCATGTGGCGCACGGCGCGCAGTTCGAGGACGTCGGGCAGTGGAAGCGCCCCCGGTACTTCCCCCGGCCCGGTGAGGACATGGACACCGCCGTGACCCGGGAGTGCCGCGCGGCCCGGGAGGGCGTGGCGTTCATGGACGCCTCCACCCTCGGCAAGATCGAGATCTGGGGCGCGGACGCGGGCGAGTTCCTCAACCGCATCTACACCAACGCCTTCAAGAAGCTCAAGCCCGGCATGGCCCGCTACGGCGTGATGTGCAAGCCCGACGGCATGATCTTCGACGACGGCGTGACGCTGCGCCTCGACGACAACCGCTACTTCATGACCACCACGACCGGCGGCGCCGCCGGGGTCCTGGACTGGCTGGAGGAGTGGCTGCAGACCGAATGGCCCGAACTCGACGTGCACTGCACCTCGGTGACCGAGCAGTGGACGACGATCGCGGTCGTCGGCCCCAAGTCGCGCGAGGTCGTCGCCCGGCTCGCGCCCGACGTCGACCTGTCCGCGGAGGCGTTCCCCTTCATGGCCTTCCGCGAGACCACCCTGGCCTCCGGCGTCCCTGCCCGTATCTGCCGCATCTCCTTCTCCGGCGAACTCGCCTACGAGATCAACGTCTCCGGCTGGTACGGCCTGGCCGTCTGGGAGCAGGTGCACGAGGCCGGACAGGCCTACGGCATCACCCCCTACGGCACCGAGACCATGCACGTCCTGCGCGCCGAGAAGGGCTACATCATCGTCGGCCAGGACACCGACGGCACCGTCACCCCACAGGACGCGGGCATGTCCTGGGTGGTCTCCCGGCAGAAGGACTTCGTCGGCAAGCGGTCATACTCCCGCACCGACACCTCCCGCCCCGACCGCAAGCAACTGGTCGGCCTGCTGCCGAGCGACCGCACGACCCGGCTGCCCGAAGGCACCCAACTGATCGCGCCGGACGTGCCGTTCACCCCCGAGGCAGGCCCGGTCCCGATGCTCGGCCACGTCACCTCCAGCTACCACAGCCCCGCCCTCGGCCGGCCCTTCGCGCTCGCCCTCGTCGCCGACGGGCAGGCGAGGAAGGGCCAGACCCTGCTGGCGCCGGTGGGCGAGGACCTGGTGCCTGTCGAGGTGACCGACTTCGTCCTCTACGACCCCGAAGGGACCAAGCGAGATGGCTGACACAGGCCCCGCGACACTGCGCCGAAGCCCCCTTGCCCATCTGACGGATCGGATGCGCGCCGCCACCGTCACCGGCCCCCGCGGCGTCACGCTGACCGAGTGGCCGTTCCTCACCATGGTGAACCTGCGCGTCGACCCCGCCTCCGAAGCGGCCGACCGCATCGAGAGGATCCTCGGGGTGCCGCTCCCGCGACAGTGCGGCCACACCGCCGCATCCGGGCCCCACACGGTCCTCTGGCTCGGCCCCGACGAATGGCTGGTGCTGTCCCGGAGCGAGGAGACCACTGTGACCGCGGCGTTGCGGCAGGCGCTCGATGGTGCCCCGGGCTCGGTCGTGGAAGTGTCGGCCAACCGCACCACGCTGGAGCTGAGCGGCCCGGCCGCCCGGCAGGTGCTGGAGAAGGGCTGCCCGCTGGACCTGCATCCCCGGTCCTGCGCACCCGGCCGGGCGGTGTCGACCACGGTCGGCCCCGTCGCCGTACTGCTCTGGCAGGTCGACGACGCACCGACGTACCGGCTGTTGCCGCGCTCCTCGTTCGCCGACTACCTGGCCCGCTGGCTCATCGACGCGATGAGCGAGTACGGCGGCCCCGAGGTCCCCTGACGGCGCTGACCGCGTTGCGCCTGCAGCCGGTCGGCATCGGCCCCTTCCTCCAACATGCTCAGACTGCGGCGGTCCGGCGAGTGAGGTGTCCGGCGATGTGGGTCGCCGCGTACTCCGTGCCCGCGACGAACCGCATCATCGGGCCGAACATGGGAGCAGCGAGCGATCCGGTGAAGTACAGGCCGGGAACCGAGGACTCGAACGCGCCGGTCAGGTCCGGCGCTTTCGAGCCCGGCACGCATGCCACGGCCGCTCGCAGCCCGGACATCAGGAAGGGCACGCCGTCCAGGGCGAGCCGGTAGCCGGTGGCCGCGAGCACATGGTCGACGACCAGCGTCTCCGAACCGCCCCGGGGGCCAGCGAGCGCCAGCCGTACGGTGCCTCCCTCGGCTGCCGCGCCGGTGACCTGGCACGCGGTGCGCACGGGTACGACGCCCTCGACCCGGTCACGGAGCCACCATCCGCCCGATGGCCCCAACGCACGCCGGAACAACAGCAGTCGGGCCGACGGGGGCAGCCGCCGTACGCCACCCGGTGCCTTGCACACGGCGGCCAGGATCCAGCCCGTGCCCAGCGGGGACGCGGGCTTGGTGAGCCGCTGGGGCCATGGCCGGGCCAGGTCCGGCGTCATGCCCCACAGCACCCGCCGCCCCCGGACCAGCACCTGCGCTTCGGCGCCGGCCTCGTGCAACAGCGCGGCGCTCTCCAGCGCGGACTGGCCGCCGCCGATCACCGCGACCCTCCGGCCGGCGTACCGCGACAGGTCGGTGTGGTGGCTGGTGTGCGACACCAGGGCGGCAGGCCCGGGCCCTTCGGGGACGAGCCGGCGCAACTCCTCCGGGATGTGTGCCAGGCCGTTGAGGCCGGTGGCCACGACGATGGCGGAGGCCGCGAGTTCCTGCCCGTCGTCCAGCCGGACGCGGAAACCGGCGCCGTCGCGGTCGACGCCAACGACCCGCCCGGGATCGATCTCACCGACGTACCGCTTCTGGAACCATTGCCCGTACCGCACGAACACATCGCACGGGATCGGTGTCAGCTCAGTCAGCTCCGGCTCACCGTGCACACGGCGGAAGTCGGCCAGCCGCCCGCCGGGCTCCGGCGCGGACAGGTCCGTGGCCGCCGGGGTCGACTTGAGGAACATCCCTGTCGCCATGGCGTGCCGCCAACTGCCCAAGACCTCCCCGAAGATGCGCACCGGCACACGCGCGGCACGCAGATGTGCGGCCACTGACAACCCGTACGGCCCGGCACCCACCACGACGACCGGAAGCCCCCTGCGCCCCGTCAACACCCGCTCCTGCGCAGGGCGTTGCCCCGGAAGCGACTGCGTCATGCGTTCCCCCCACCGGTCCGCTCGCCGCCTTCCCCAAGACGACGCGACACTGCGGGATGGCGCGCCGGCAGAACACCGTCGCACTCGTCCCCCCTCCACCGGTCAGTGTGACGTGTCAGCTGGTCCCGGCGGACGATACCGACGTACGTTATCCAAAACGGTGCCAAATCATGGGCTGGTCTTTCCGTATCAGCTGTTGATGGCTTGCAGCGCGTCGTCGTTGAGGCTGGCCGCCAGCCACTGTTCGACGGCCGTGATGTGGACGGTCGCGGCGGAGATGGCCAAGAGGGCGTCATGTGACTGGAGGGCGCGGAGGATGGCCTCGTGGTCCTGATGGGCGTTGTCCAGAGCCTGACGTGTCCGACTGCCGCGGATGATGCGTACGCGCTGGGTGCGGGTCGAGAGGACGCGCAGCAGCATGGACAGCACCGGGTTGCCGACGGCTTCGACGATCCTGAGGTGGAAGGCGATGTCGTGGGCGACGAACTCCTCGACGTCGGCGGCGGATCGGCACTGGTCGAGGAGGTGGCGCAGCTCCTGGAGGTCGTCCGGTTGCAGCAGAGCGGCCGCCATGCCGGTGGCCTGCGGTTCCAGGAGCCTGCGTACCTGGAGCAGTTGCAGGGCGGTCGCGCCCTGGGAGACATCAGCGGCGAAGGAGAGGCTCTCCAGCAGCAGATGGGGCTCCAGGCTGGAGACGTAGGTGCCGTCGCCCTGCCGGGTGATCAGGATCCGCATGGCGGTCAGGGCCCGGACGGCCTCGCGCAGTGAACTCCGCGACAGGCCGAGCTTCTGGGCGAGGATCTCCTCCTTGGGCAGGCGGGAGCCGGGCGCGAGTTCGCCGGCGACGATCATCGTCTTGATCTTGTCGATGGCCTCGTCGGTCAGTGCCACGAGCGTGCCTCTCCGTACCGGGTGTGGGGGTGTCGGCTCCGCCGGGGCCGTGGGCCGGGCGGAGCCGATCTCGGCGCGGTTACTCCTGCTTCTCGCCGGAGGCGAAGCGGGAGATGATCAGGGCGACGATGATGATGGCGCCGTTGAGGAACTGGTTCCACAGCGGCGGTACGCCCGCCAGCGTCATCACGTTGACGACGAGCTGGAGCGTCAGCACACCCGTCAGGGCGCCGAACACCGAGCCCTTGCCGCCGTTGAGGCTCACCCCGCCGATGACGGTCGCGGCGAAGACCTGGAAGATCCAACCGCTGCCCTGGGTCGCGGAGATGGAGCCGTAGTGGCCGCTGTAGAGGATGCCGGCGAACGCGGCGAGCACGCTGCCGACGATGAGGACGATCCACACGATGCGGTCGACGCGGACACCGGCGGTGCGGGCTGCCTCCGAGTTGCCGCCGATCGCGTAGAGAGCGCGGCCGTGCCTCAGCCAGGCCAGCGCGCTGCCGCCGATCGCGAAGAGCACCGCGCACACCCAGATGGCGGCGGGCATGCCCAGCCAGGACGCCTTGCCCAGGTAGGTGAACGACGGCGGCAGATCGACGATGGACTGCCCCTCGGACAGGGCGACCTGCAGGCCGCGCAGCATGGTCAGGCCGCCGAGCGTGACGATGAAGCCGTTCAGGCGCAGCTTGAGGATCAGGAAGCCGTTGACGGCGCCGATGATCGCGCCGACCAGCAGGCACAGCGGGATGGCTGTCCACTCGGGGAGCAGGCCGAGGCCGTTGAACCGGCCTCCGCTGGTGGGCAGGACCAGCCAGACGGCGATGACGGGAGCCACGCCGATGGTGGACTCCAGGGAGAGGTCCATCCGTCCGCAGATCAGGATGAACGTCGTCGCGAGGACCAGCAGGCTCAACTCGGTGGACTGCTGGGCGACGCCGATGAGGTTGTCGGCGGTGAGGAAGGCCGGCGAGACGATGAACCCGATCAGGCCCAGCACGAGGATGGCGGGGACCAGGGACAGTTCGCGGAAGCGGCCGAGGTCGATCCGGCGGCGGGCGGTGTCCGCGGCGGCCGGCTCCGCCGCGTTCGCTGCGGCCTCGGTGAGATCTGTGGTGGCGGACATGACTACCTTCCGTGCTCGTCGGTGCCGGATTCGGGGGATACGGCGGGGGAGGCGGCGATGCCCTCGATGGCCGCTACGACGGCCTCGTCCTTCCAGCCGCGCTCGAATTCGGCGACCACCTGGCCGTGGAACATGACGACGACCCGGTCGCACACCTTGAGGTCGTCGAGTTCGTCGGAGACGATCAGCGCGGCCTTGCCGCCGTCGGCGATCTGCCGGATCCTGCCGAGCAGGAACTCCTTGGACTTGACGTCCACGCCGTTGGTGGGCCGGATGGCCACCAGGACGTGGGGGTCGGTGGCGAGGGCGCGGGCGACGACCACCTTCTGCTGGTTACCGCCGGAGAGGGCGGAGACCGGGGTGGCGGCTCCCGGGGTCTTGATGTCGAGATCCCGGATCATGCGCTGGGCGAAGACCCTGGTCCTGGAGGGCAGCACCGTGCCGAACGGGCCGAGTTGGTCGGTGACGGTCAGTGTCGCGTTCTCCGCCACGCTGCGGTTGTTGACCAGCCCCTGCACGTGACGGTCCTCGGGGACCAGACCGACTCCGGCCTTGAGAGCGGACGGCACGCTTCCGGTGCGCACGCTCCGGCCGCCGACCGAGATCCTGCCGTCCTTGGCACGGTGCAGACCGGCGACGGCCTCGCCCACCCGTACATTGCCGCTGGCCGCGGCACCGGCGAGGCCGACCACCTCGCCCCCGCGGACCGACAGCGAGAGTTCCTCGCAGGCACCGGGCAGCGTCAGCCCGTCGATCGTCAGCAGCTCCGCGGAGCCGGCCTGCGCGGCCGGGGCGCCGCTCTTGCCCACGGTCACGGCCTCGACGGAGGCGGACTCTCCGGTCATGGCCTCGACCAGCGCCTGGTGACCGAGCTCGGCCACGGGCGCGGTGAGTATGTGGGCCGCGTCGCGGTAGACCGTGACCGTGCTGCAGAGGTCGTACACCTCTTGCAGATGGTGGGAGATGAAGAGGAAGGCGACGCCCTGGCGCTGGAGGTCGCGGAGCTTGTCGAAGAGACGGCCGATGCCGCGGGCGTCGAGCTTGGCGGTCGGCTCGTCGAGGATGATGAAGCGGGCGCCGAAGGACAGCGCCCGGGCGATCTCGACGAACTGCCGTTGCTCGACGGTGAGGTCCTTGGCCCGCGCGGCGGGGTCGACGGCCACGCCGTACTCGCTGAGCAACTCCTCGGCACGGAGCCGGAGTTGCTTCCAGCGGATGGGCTGGACCGCGCCGGTGCTCTGCCGGTTCAGGAAGAGGTTCTCGGCGACGGTCAGGTCCCCGATGATCGTGGAGCGCTGGTACACGCAGGCGACGCGGGAGCGCCAGGCGTCGATGTCACCGACGGCCGGTGCCGGCTCGCCCGAGAAGCGCAGCGTTCCGGTGTCGGGCCGCTGGAGGCCGGTGAGGATGGACACGAGTGTCGACTTGCCGGCGCCGTTGCGGCCGACGAGGGCGTGCGACTCGCCCGCTGCGATGCTGATCCGTGCGTCGCGCAGGGCGACGGTGGCGCCGAACCGTTTGCTGATGCCGGTCGCCTCGGCCACCGGGGCCGGATGCCAGGGGCCCGTCGCCGGGGCGGTCGCGGTGTCCGCCATGGTGGATACCGTCCTTCGTGTGCGGATGCTGGGGGCCGGGGAACGTGTGGTGTGGCCCTTCTTCACCGGCGACGACGCGGGCTTCGTCTCGGGCCAGGTGCT
>NZ_JBEXDZ010000195.1:0-16245 GCF_040606085.1 Streptomyces sp. NPDC005485
AGTCCAGGCTGATGGCCACCGGAATTCCAGGTGGATGGCCGTCTGACCAGTGGTGTTCCTGATCACTTCCTTAACTGGAGGAGACCCCTCCGACCATTTGCTGGTGTTTGCGAGCAACAGCGAACTGGCCGGAGAGGTCCTGTGACGAAGTCTGACACGGAGATCATGGAAATCCTTGAGGCGTACGACCTGACCGGGACGGTCTGGTCGGCGGCGACCCTGGCAGGACACGACCCGAAGACGGTCAAGAGGTATGTCGAGGCCCGCAACGGCGGGCGCAATCCCTATGAGCGAGAGCCGCGGCCAAAGATGATCGACGCGTTCCTGGAGAAGGTCGAGGAGTGGGTCGAGCAGTCGAAGGCGACGATCCGCGCCGATGTGGTCCACGAGAAGCTCGTGAAGATGGGCTACCGGGGCAGCGCGCGCTCGACGAGACGGGCGGTGAACGCGGCGAAGGCGGCGTGGAAGGCGGGCAAGCGCCGAACGTACCGGCCGTGGATTCCCGAGCCGGGCCGGTGGCTGCAGTTCGACTGGGGAGAAGGCCCCCGCATCGCGGGACGGCGGACCTGGCTGTTCTGCGCATGGCTGTCCTGGTCGCGGTTCCGGGTCGTGATTCCGGTCTGGGACTGCACGCTGGGCACTTTGGTGGCCTGCCTGGACACCACGTTGCGGCGGATCGGCGGGGCACCGACCTACGTACTGTCGGACAACGCGAAGACGGTCACCGTCGAGCACATCGCCGGGATCCCGGTGCGGCACCCGCAGATGGTCGCCGCGGGCCGGCACTACGGCTGCCAGGTCGTCAGTTGCGTGCCCTACGACCCCGAGTCGAAGGGCGGCGCGGAGGCCACGGTCCGCATCGCGAAGGCCGACTGGGTGCCCACCAGCGCGAACCTGCTGGCCGCCTAGGACACCTTCGCCGAGCTCGGCAACGCCTGCCTGACCTGGTGCGACGTGGTGAACTCGCGCCGTCACCGGGCGACCGGGCAGATACCCGCCGATCGCCTGGATATCGAACGCACCACCTTGCACATCCTGCCGATCGAGCCGCTCGCGCTCGCGCTGGGCGAGGAGCGGCTGGTCGGCTCCGACCGCACCATCAGCTTCAACTCGGTGCGCTACTCGACCCCGCCGGGCTATACCGGCGCGAGGGTGTGGTGCCGGGTGGTCGGCGAGGAGCTCTCGATCCCCGCCCGCACCAACTCCGGTGACCTGTCGGAGATTTGGCGCCACCAGCTCTCCACCCCGGGTGTTCCGCAGATCATCGACGAGCACTACCCCGACCATCCCGACGGCCGCAGCATCCACCAGCCCAGGCTGCAGCCCCCGTTCGGAAGCGGAGATCGCGTTCGTGGGCATCGGCCCGGGAGCCGGGCGCTGGCTCAAGGAAGCCGGGCCCGCAGGCGCCACCCGCATCCGCGCCAAGATGGCCCGCGCGGTCGAGTTGGCCACCGTCCTGGGCAACAACCGTGTCGACCAAGCCCTCGGACTTGCGGCCACGGCCGGGCGTTTCGCCGACGGCGACCTGCTCTCGATCCTGGGACACATCGCCGACAGCAAGCCCGTCGGCGAGGTCGTCCGCGCGGACGAGGCCCACTCCGTCCAGAACGGAACCATCGGCTGGCAGGCCCTGGGCCAGTAGGCAACGACTCCAAGGAAGTTGACGTCGGCCCTGCGGTCAGTCGCCGACAAACCACAGATACCGGTGTGACCCCTGCTCGACGACCTGGCACAACTCGCGGGCCTGCTCCACCCAGTCACCGCCGCAAGCGGCTGGAAGCCGGTCGAGTTCCGCCAACAGCAGCGACACCTGCCGATGGTTGAAGACCGCATCCCCATACGGAATCAGGCCCCAGAGCATCGGGAAAAGCCCCGGATCCAAATCACCGAAAGCGGAAGTCCACTCCACCCCACCTGCCCGGGCCACGACGTCGCCGCTGTCACCACGCACCTGCATATCGATCACTCTTCGAGGCTATCGACGCCTCCCCCAACCGACGAAGGAATTTACGGCCGATGACGTTTCCCCAGGCCCCGGCGCTACCCGAAGAACTCGACAAACTCATGCGTCGCATGCGCCTGCCCTACATGCGCAAAGCGGCCCCCGATGTCCTGGCCACCGCCCGCACCCAACGCTGGGACCCCGCCGAGGTCCTGCGGCTGCTGATAGCCGAGGAGGTCACCGGCCGTGACGCGGCCACCCGTCGCCTGCGACGGCACTCGGCGAACTTCCCCACCGGCAAGACCCTGGGTTCCTGGCGGGCCGAGGACTCCACCATCCCCGAACCCACCCAGAACTCCCTGATCACTCTGGAATGGATCGGCCGCGCCGAGAACCTGGTGATCGCCGGCCCGAGTGGCACAGGGAAAAGCCACTTCACCGAGGGACTCGCCCAGGCCGCGATCGAGAAGGACCTGCGGGTCTCCTGGTTCACCCTGGAGACGCTGAGCGCCGCCATCGGCAAGTCGAAGGTCGACGGCTCCACCGCCCGCACCGTCGCCCGGATCTGCCGGGCCGATTTGATCGTCATCGACGACATTGGCCTACTTCCGGTCGGGGAAGACGCCGCCGAAGCGTTCTACCGGATCATCGACGCCGCCTATGAACGACGCTCCATCGCGGTGACCAGCAACATCCACCCCTCGGGCTTCGACACGATCATGCCCAAGACCCTCGCCGGCGCCAGCACCGACCGCCTCATGCACCACGCGCACCTCGTGACCGCCACCGGCGACTCGCACCGCCTCGCCGAGGCCCTCGCCGGGAAGGGAGTGGTCCCCTTGAACTGACCCCCACCCCAGGAAGACCACTGGCCACGCACCTGGGTTTCTGATGGCCACCAGCCTGGGCTCCCAACGGCCACCCACCTGGACATCTCAATGACCGTTGACAAGACGGTCGACCTCCAGGCGAATCAACGTGCTGTCGGTGACCGGGAGTTCGCCGGTGTGGTCGATCCTTGCCGAGCGCGTGGTCAGCCTCGGGTGAATGCGGTCCCAGGCTATCGCGCGAGCGGTGCCGTAGCGGTCGGTGACCTGTACGGTCTCCGCGTCCGGATCGCCCGAAGTCGACGCCGCGGCCACTGCCAGCGGTGCACTCCTTGCGGAGAGCACTGCACTTCGCGAACTGGCCGGCAACCGGGCAGCGGTGGTAATCCCCCCTGGGCCGCACTCAGGCGACTCGAGAATGAGACCGCCCCGGGGCAACGGCATCTACAACCTCGCCTTGCCACCGACCCAGAGACTCAAACCAGCCTCACCCGCTGCTATTTGCCGAACAAATTGAAACACCCGAAAGTTCAGGCGTGGACCAGTTCCAGTGCCTGCTTCAGGTTGTACTCGGCAATGCCTGCCATGAACGCCCTTTCAGGGAAGTCGCCGTCGAGCAGCCGCAACGGACCCGCCGTCAGAGACAAACGCTGCGCGAGCATGTAGAGCGCGAGCCGGTCCTCATCCAAGCCGTCCACCCTCAGCGGCTGGTAGGCATCCTGCAAGCGGATTCGCAGAAACACGTGCTCCCACTCGACATCGAAGTACATCAATCCCTCGATGTCGATCGCCACGGGGTTCCCGTCCTCGTCCACAAGCACATGGTCAGGACCCAGTTCGCCGTGCACGACCGCGTACTCCGCGCGTGGCTGCACCGCCGCCGCCAAGATCAGCAGCCGTTCCTCCAGCCGGTCGCGGGCGGCCGCGATCCGCGAATCGCGCGAGGCCGCCTCGGCAAGGTCCCGCAGCGCACGGTCGAGAACCACCCCCTCGCACGACGTGCCGCGCGAGGTCCCTCCTCCGTCGACCACGGCCACTTTGCCGTACGCCGGTGCGCGGTGACGCCGCATTGCCTCCAGCGACTCCGCGAGCCGGACCATAACCGGAGCAGCATCGGCTGGATCCCGCGCGAGCAACTCCTCAAGGCTCGTCCCCGGAAGGTCCTCGACGATCGCAAGGTCGGCCGGGCAATGCGTCCCGTCGCGATCGACGAGACGGATCGCTGGAACGCGAACGCCGAGCGCGTCCAGGCGCGCGTGCGCGGCCTGGAACAGATCGAGCCCGAGGCCGGGCGAGAACGGGTCGGTGAGGTCGTCGTCGCCCTCGGCCGCCGGCCAGTAGTTCTCGGCGCCGTCCCATAGGTAGGCGATCGCCGTCGTCGCGTCGTCCATCACCAGGCGGTACACACCCTTCTTGCTGCCGCCCGCGACCCGCTCGACCGCCTCCAGCCGCCGCCCGCCGCCCAGCGCGGCTCGCGCTGCACCCGTCAACTGCTCCCGCGTCACTGCCCTGCGTGCCACGTTCCGATCCGCCTCTCCGTCACGACAACCCGCGAACCCTACGGGAGCGTCGACGGTGGGGCCATTGGGTTATGCCGAATCCGAGGACTGACGGGTGAAGCGGTACGTCTCAGCACCATCGACCCCGATCCCACAGGGGCGGACGAGCTCTACAACGTGCACATCAATCGTCGAGACTGCGAACGCTGGCGGCCATCACCCTGGTGACCCGACGGTCCGCTTCGCCGCAAGGCCCGACCTGCCGAACGCCGCGACATGGCTCACAGCTACGTCGTGCCGGGAGCCCCTTGAACGCCTGGGTCGGTCAGTTCAGCAGGGCGGCCATGAACGTCTCCCGGCGATCCGCCAGCCAGGCCTGCAGCCGGTCCCAGCGTTCCCATCCACCACGCTCGGCCAGCGCCTGGACATAGACGGGGTCGCCCTCAGCCACACGGCGGCCGACGAAGGCTCGGCAGACGTCGGTGGCCTGCTCCACAACGCCAGGCAACTCGGCGCGGTCCTGCCGGGAGAGGCCGTAACTGTCGGCAAGGATCCGCAGCCGGGCGGGCGCATCCAGCCCCTCGGGATAGAGACCGGCCGCGGAGACGGGATCGAGCATCGGCACCCAGTAGCGGGCGGTCATGGCGATGTCCCAGAGGGGACGCCCGGGGGCCGCGAGGTCGAAATCGATCAAGGCACTGGCACGGCCGTCGCGGAAGACGACGTTTTCCGGGCACACGTCGTTGTGGCACAGCATCGTTCCACCCTCCGGGTCGGCCAGGTCCCCGGGCCACCCGGCACGGGGGTCAACCCCGACCACACCGCTGGTCTCATGCAAGCGCCGCAGCAAGCGCCCTACCGACTCCAGAGCGGTTGTCGTCATCACCCAGCCGCGGAACGGCGGCAGAGCCACGTCACCGACGATGAAGGTCAGCTGCTCACGGCCATCCTCGGTGAGGCCGACAGGGGTTGGCGCCGCGTCGAAACCGTTCCCTTTCAGTGCAAGGAGATAGGCGTGCAGGGCGGGTGCGTTGCGCGGCGCCGGACGCTCCACCACAGCACCGCGGCGGAATACTGTCCCCGCGTTCGTCATGCCGCCGACCAGTGCCTCGTCCTCAGTCCCCATGACGATCACGCTACCGCTAGGTCGACCTACGTGGTCCAGACCCCGAACTCGCCCCGAACACTGTCGAAGACAACCCCTTGGTCGAACCACCAAGGCCACCCAGCCCCTCAGGTCATGGCCGAATGAGGAACAGGCACTCGCCTGTTCACCATCAAGGCCGGCAGCCGCGGACAGGGACTGTGTCTCTTCCGCAACCCGACGCGATGGAGGACGGCGAGGACGAAGACTGGCGCCCGGCGTCATCGGGACGGGCGTCGGGCGTGGGGGCTCTGGTCGCCCTGTTGGGCACGGGTGGCGAATGTGCAGCCGAAGTCAGGGCACCGACCACGCCGTTCGAAGCGCCAGCCGGACGACACCGGCTCAGTCAACTCCCGGCGGGCATCGGGCAGATCACTTGGATACGCCGTCACACGGCCAGCCTCGCCATGTCAGTGTCGGTCCGATATGGCAGCCGGGGCCGGTCTCTTGCCGTGCCGACGGCATGTCGAGCAGTGGCCCCCTATGCCACAACTGACCCCTGTTTGCACCGTAGTTCTGGCTGGATTTAGCGGGCTTCTGTCGGAAATGGGACGAGTAGCGTCATGGCTTCTTCTGCGGAGTGGCCCGCGGAGGGAGGGAGAATGCCGTGACCTGGTTGGGGTGGGAAAGCCTTGGGGGAACCCTGACGAGCGGCCCCGCCGTCTCGTCCTGGACTTCGGGGCGGCTGGATACGTTCGTACGGGGTACGGACTCGGCTCTGTGGCACAAGTGGTTCCAGAACGGCTGGTCCGGCTGGGAGAGCCTCGGCGGCGTCCTCACCTCGGAACCGGCCGCCGTGTCCTGGAGCAACGGCCGCATCGACGTCTTCGTGCGGGGTACGGACTCGGCGCTGTGGCACAAGTGGTTCGAGAACGGCTGGTCCGGCTGGGAGAGCCTCGGCGGAGTGCTCACCAGCGGCCCGGCGGTGGCGAGTTGGAGCAACGGGCGGCTCGACGTCTTCGTGCGGGGTACGGACTCGGCACTGTGGCACAAGTGGTTCCAGAACGGCTGGTCCGGCTGGGAGAGCCTCGGCGGCGTGCTCACCAGCACTCCCGCGGCCGTGTCCTGGGGCAATGGCCGTATCGACGTCTTCGGCGCGGGCACCGACTCGGCGCTGTGGCACAAGTGGTTCCAGAACGGCTGGTCGAACTGGGAGAGCCTCGGCGGCGTCCTCACCTCCGCGCCGGCGGTGGCCAGTTGGGGCAGCGGACGACTCGACGTGTTCGTCGCCGGTACGGATGCTGCGATGTGGCACAAGTGGTTCCAGAACGGCTGGTCCGGCTGGGAAAGCCTCGGCGGTGTCCTCACCGGCGCCCCCGCAGCCGTATCGTGGGGACCGAACCGGATCGACGCGTTCGTCGCGGGTACCGACAGCGCGATGTGGCACAAGTGGTGGACGCAGGTCCCCACGGTGCGACTGCACGCCAAGGTCCTCACCACACCGAACGTGTCCGTGGCCGACGCCGTGCAGCGGATGCGCGAGGTGTACGCGACCGCCGGCATCGCGGTGCAGCTGGCGTCGACCGAGAACCTGAACCTGCCCACGCTCAACGACGTCGATGTGGGCCAGTGCGTTGTCGGGCAGACGACCGCCGAGCAGGACCAGCTCTTCGGCAACCGCAACAACGTGGGTGAGAACGACGTCGTCGCCTACTTCGTACGGTCGACCGTTCCGCCCTTCAACGGGTGCGCGGCCCATCCGGCCGGGCGCCCCGGCGCCGTGGTGGCGCAGGGCGCGACACAATGGACCCTGGGCCACGAGATCGGACACGTCCTGGGCCTCAGGCACGTCAACGACAACGACCGGCTCATGACGGGAAACGGGACGGCGAACATCACCAACCCGCCCCCCGACCTGGTATCCGACGAAGTCAAGACCATGCTCGACAGCTCGCTCAGCCAGGACATTTAGGAGGCGGCGATGAGCGTATCGATGCGTGATGTACGCAAGGCCCTCGATCCCGAGGAGCCGAACTACGCGGCCGCCGCACGGCTGGGCTCCGCGAGCCTGCCCCACCTGCGCGCGCTGGTCGGCGGCAACGACGTGCTGCTCGCGGCGAAGGCGGCGTACGCGGCCAGTCTCCTGGAGGGGGACACGGGCAAGGAGGTGGTCGCGACCGCGGCGCAGAGCGATGAGCCGTCGCTGCGAGTGGCGGCGGCCTCGGCCGCGGTGAACCTGCCGACGGCGTCCGCCGCAGGCCTGCTCAGTGACCTGGTGACCGACTCGGACCCCGGTGTGCGCAAGGTGGCCGTCGCGGCGGTCCCGTCCGACGCCCCGGCGACGCTCACCGCACTCGTCCAGGAATCGACTCCACCGGAAGCGGGCACCGCGCCGCCGTCCGCGTCCCCTGCCGAAGCGCAGTCGGCGAGGAGTCCGATGCCGGGCGAGGACTCAGGTTCGGGTCTGATGCCGGGTGAAGGCGGATCCTCCGGCCTGATGCCGGGCGAGCGGCCCGGCGGAGGCAGCGCCATGGACGACAGCGCGGCCCCACCGGCGCCGGGGAAGATGCCGGGCGAAGCGCCCTGAGGAAGGTACGGGGGCGGGGGCGGTCCCGGGTGAGCCCGAGACCGCCCCCGCACATCTGCCCAAGGCGCCGGACCGGGCGGCGCGGCCTGCGGCTGTGGCCGGCCGGCACGGTTCTCGTGCTCACCGTCACCGCCGCGGGTCCGGGCCGGGGGTTACAAAGGCAGGATGTCCTGGGTCGGGAGTTTGCTGTTCTTCAGCCGGTCCATCAGCAGCGTCACGGTGCGCACCGGAGGCGGGTAGCCGCCGGAGCGTGCCGTCAGAAAGTCGGCTGTCTTGATCCGCCGGGGCGCGGCTCCGTGGGTGAGGTCGAGCAGGCCGCTGCTGATCAGCTCGTCTGCGAGCTGATCGAGTCCGTTCTCGTAGTCCTCGTAGACGGTCTTGCTGTCGCGCTGCACTGCGGCATGGGCGTCGGCAAGGACGCGACGCACTCGCCGGCTGTGGTGGTAGTCCTCGTCGTCCGGTTCGGGGAAGAGGCGTTCGGCGATCTCACATCGGTCGGTGGCGGTCCTGGCCGAGCGGAATTCGGGCAGCTGCCTGAGCTGTTGGGTCATGGCCGTCTGCCGTGCCTCCTCGGCAGCAGGGTCTTCGGTCTGGTTGCGGCGTTCTTCCTTGGCGTGTTCCTTCAGGGCCAGCAGGTCCTGCAACCCGGCGTCCAGGTCGTCGTACCAGGGTGCTGTCGTCTCCCAGAGGTGGGCGACACCGTGGTGGACGAAGCACAGTTCGACGCCAAGGGTGCGGCCGTCGTGAGGGCGCGCCTGTGCACGCAGGCTCTTGTATTGCCGCAGGGATGCTTCGTCGAGGAGCATGTCGGGGCTCTGCTCCTCTTCGTCGCCGGCCGTCGCAGTGAGCACGACCTGGGCGAAGGAGTCGGCCTCGAAGCGCTCGATGTTCTGGTAGACCACCTTGACGCCCAACGCGTCGGCCAGGCCGCAGTATGCGTCGATCGTCATGTCCTCGGGTTCCAGGTGCACTGTGTGCTGTTCGTCAGCCGTTGCCAGAGCGGGCAGCAGATACACGGAGCGGTCTTCGGCCCACTTCCGAATCACAGTCGGCAGGTCGTCGGTGGGAACGGTCGCGGGCTGACGGGGTGTCATCTTCGTCTCCGGGATGAGAGGTGCCTGCCGCCGGGATGGGGCAGCCGCAGCTGAACCTAGGGAGGGGGTCTGACAGCGGCTGGCGCGTCAAAGCCGTGCGACATTTCCCGCCGCGGGGCTGGGAACGGCATGAAACTGCTGCTCACAGCACACCTCGGGGCCATTTGACCATCACGGGGCGATGTACTCGGGGGACCCTGTCCGTCACATGCGTGCCGCCGGATTCCCTCTCCCGGGGTAATCGGCGGGGTCGTCGTGACGCCGAGCGGTGGGGGGAGGTTCCGGATGAGCTGGTTGTTCCGACGGGCATGCCGAAGGCCTCGCGGTGGGCCCGCCGGGGGCGGTGCGCTATGTGCGGATCAGCGGGCGATCGAGATCGCGAAGGGCGTGAATCCGCTGGACCGAATCACGTGCGGCACGAACAGTATTGCGGCCTCCGTGGCGCGGGCGGTCTGGATCCCGCCGAGATCAGCGATCCACTCCTTGCGCCAGCCGAGGCTGATGAGCAGTTCGCGGACGGTCTGCTTGGCCTGCGGGTCGTCGCCGGAGAGGAAGGCGTCGGGCGCCTGGGTGAGCATGGCCGGCGCGGTCATCACCGGGAAGAGCATGGTGTTGAGTGTCTTGACGACGCGCGTTTCGGGGAGCGCTTCCTGGAGTTGCTCGGCGAGGCTCGAGCCGGGGTAGATCAGGTCGGCGGGCAGTCCGTCCGGTCCATCGACGGTGGCGTTGGAGACGTCGACGAGAATCTTGTCGCGCAGTTCCTCGCGCAGGGCGACGAGCCCGTCCAGCGAGCCGGCGCCCGGGGTGGCGTTGATGACGATCTGGGCGGTCCGGGCTGCGTCGGCGGCGGCGCCCGGCGCGCGGTCCGCCACGGTCACCTCATGCCCTGCCCGGGTGAGGGCTGTGGCCAGGCTGCCGCCGACTCGGCCGTTTCCGAGAACTGCGATCGTGGTCATGGTGATCTGGTCCTTCCGTGCGTGCAGGTTGTGGTGCGCGGTCAGCGTGAGAGCGTGGCGACGGCCTCGGCGTGGACGCCGGGCGCGGCGGCCAGGAAGCTCTCGCTCTGCGGGGTCCAGGGGCGGCCCTCGGCGTCGGAGATCTGTCCGCCGGCCTCGGTGACGAGCAGCGCCCCGGGCAGCAGGTCCGCGCGGGCGCCGGCGAACTGCCAGAAGGCGTCGATCCGGCCGGCGGCCACGTTCACCAGGTGCAGGGTCGCGGGCACGGCGGTGCGGACGACGAGCGCGTCGAAGAGCATCGCGGTGATCGAGGAGCCGACGCGCCGCACGACTTTCTCGTCCTCGTCCGGCCGGGCCTGGCTGGTGGCCACGATGCTCAGGCCGAGGTCCGCGGTCGGGGAGACGCGCAGCGGCCGGCCGTCGAGGTAGGCGCCCGCACCGGCGAGCGCGGTGTAGGTCTCCCCGGTCAACGGCAGGTGGACCACGGTGAGTACCGGCTGGTTCTCGCGCACGAGGGTGGCGGTCACCGCCCACTCCGGCAGCGCGTGCAGGTGGTTGACATTGCCTTCGGCCGGATCCACGACCCACCATTCGCCGGACGGCAGCGCCCCGCCGTCCAGCTCGTCCTCCACCCAGCCGGCGTCCGGGCGCAGGTGCGTGAGGCGCGGGCGCAGAATGTCGAGGGCCGTGTTGTCGTTGTCGGCGAGTGCGCGCATCAGCTCTTCACGGGTCTGGTAGCCGACCACCTCGCCGAAGCGCTCGCGCAGCGCCGAACCGGCCGCGCGCACGGCGATCGCGGTCTGGTCGAGCAGGTCGGCGTCGGAGGCGGCGGCGTCAGTGGCCTGAAGCGTTTCGGACATGGTGGAACTCCCGTGTCGAGAAGGGGTGATGAGGCCGGTCGGGCCGAGCTGTGCGTTCCGTCTTGCGCTCTCGTCTCGAAGGTATAGAGCCCTTTGATTAACTTCAAATGCATGTAAAGCACGGCTAGGATTACTCACATGCAATTGGATTTGAACCTGCTCGCCGCGCTCGACGCGCTGCTGGAGGAGGGAAGTGTGGCCGGGGCTGCCGCGCGCCTGCATGTCACCGCCCCCGCAATGAGCCGGAGTCTGGGCCGAATCCGGCGCACGACCGGAGATCAGATCCTGGTACGCACCGGACGCACGATGACCCCGACGCCGTATGCGATCGCCGTCCGGGAACAGGTGCACGAGCTGCTGCACCAGGTCCAGGGGGTGCTGGCACCGAGCCGTGAACTCGATCTGGCAACGTTGGAGCGCACATTCACTCTCCGCTGGCACGATTCCCTGGTCGCCTTGAGCGGCCCCGCACTGCTCGCGGCCGTGCGCGGACAGGCGCCGGGCGTGCGATTGCGCTTCGTCGCGGAATCGAGCATCGACTCCCCCGAGTTGCGGCGCGGCGAGGTCGACCTGGAGGCCAACGCCAACCGCCCGAGCGCACCGGAGATCCGTGCCGAGAACGTGGGCGAGGCCCGCCTCGTCATCGTGGTGAGGCAGGGGCACCCCCTCACCCGTGTCAGGACCGTCACCGCAAAGCAGTACGCCGCCGCCGAGCACGTCACCGTCTCGCGGCGCGGCAACCTCAGCAATGCCCTCGACGACGCCCTCGCGCAGCTCGGCCTCACCCGCCACGTCGTGGCGACCGCGCCCACGGAAGCGGCCGCGCTGGAGTTCGTGCGCAGTTCCGATCTCCTGATCAGCGTCCCCGAAGCCACCACGCGGTCAGCGGTCGCCGACCTCGGCCTGGTCGTGCTCCCCCTCCCGCTCGAACTGCCGTCGGCACCGATATACCTGTCGTGGCATCAGCGCTACGACACCGACCACGCCCACGCCTGGCTGCGCGGGCTGGCGCGAACCGCGCTGGCCATGTGCGAAGCGTCGCCCCCGCCCCCGGATCAGTCTCCGCAGCCGAGCTGACCAACAGCCTCCGCATACGTCGGCACGCCCCCGGTGCGGCACCCTTCACATGTACCGGCATGGGACCTGAACCGCACGCACATACGAGGCTTCAGCCACGGGTCAATTGGGCGGCATGGGCCGATCCAGAGCCGCGCACCCCGCGCGGATGAAGAGCTGCAGCTTCCTCTGGGCCTCATTGAAGCGCGCTGATATCTGCTCATCCATTTCCGCGACGTCTTCCGGGGTCAGCACCCCTGACGTGGATCTCGCCTCGTGCTCCTCCGCACAGTTCAGCAGGTCCCGGAGACTCGAGATACATTCGTTCGCCCGAGCAGCCACCTCTTCAGGCCCTTGCAACTCGACCGCATAGGAAGTCATCAAGGCATTCCTGTATGCGTTCCGGCCCAGCAAACGAATCTCTCCCACGTGCTCTGATTCGGAAGCATCCGGCAGGCACGAACGATGATGGTCAAGGGCCGCTATCCGGGCCATCTGAGATTTTTCAGCGAACTCCTGATAGATCATCTTCCGGTGGTCTCTTCTCCACCGGTGATGCTCCAGCTGAGGCCGTGAGCCTTTCCGATTTCCCGCATCGGCCGGGCAGTTGACCTGACGCAAGGACACGGCAGCTGTAGTTCGTGAGGCGTAGAAAGCCGTAGCTGGTCAGCGCGATGGGTGGGGTGCCTGAGGGCAGAGGTACGACCACCTGCATCGTGATCGTTTGTGACGACAGGTCAAGGCGGGGTGCCCGTGCAGACCACACCGGCGCTGACGATGCCCCGCAACCGCCGGCCGCTGCTCTTGGACGAGCATGTGCGGCATTCCGCCCGGCTGGAACGTTGGGTTCCGTTCGTGCGTACTATCACTACGCGGCTGCGAGCCGCGCAGTTGCTTCCCGCGGGCATCCCCGTCATCACTAGCGGAACCCGCTCCCCCATCTATGCGCGCCACGGCTCATCGTCTCTCACCGCCGTGGCCGCGAATGAAGAAAGGCCCCTGTCATGTCTGACGTGCAAGCCCCGGCCACAGAACTGATGTCGCAGTACACCGCACAGGTGACCGGCGACCTCGAGCGCAACGCCAAGGAGCAGGAACGTATCGCCGCGGACATCGAGGCACTGCAGCAGCAGATGCGCGCCCTGCAGGGTGACCACTCCGTACTGGTGAACATGCAGCAGGCCCTCGGCAGCGCACTCCCCACCACCGGGGCCAACTCCGCGGCCGCCCAGACCATGCCGCGCCAGGCATCACCCACGCCCCGGCAGAACAAGCCGAAGAAGGCGGCGCCCAAGAAGGCCGCAGCCAAGGCCTCATCCGCCAAGGCCACCGTCACGGCCGCCAAGCCGAGCCTTGTCGATCTGATCCACGGCCATCTTGAGCAGCACAGCGAGCCGCGTTCCGCCGCCGAAATCACCGCGGCGCTCGCGCAGGCCCACCCCGACCGCAACATCAAGGCGACCGTCGTGCGCACCACCCTCGAAAATCTGGTCGCCAAAAGCCGTGCGCATCGCGCCAAGCAGGGCTCATCCGTCTTCTACACCGCTGCAGCCACTGCGGAGTCCGCTGCGGCCGGGCCCCGGCACAAGACAGCGGCAGTGGCCGGCTGAACGCCCCGCAGGCGGACATGGCGCTGGGGCAGCCGACCGTCCGCCGGTTGTGTTTCTCGCCAGTCCGGCCTGCAGGCGCAGCGCCTGGTCGTGGAAAGCGGCGGCGGCAGCAGTACCGCCGCCCTTCGCCACAACCACAGGAATAGTCAAGACCTGTGGATCAGTTGAGGTGAGTCAGCTCGGGCGGACAGGCCGCGAGGAGCGTCTTTGGTGGCGAGCGGCCCTGTCATAAGAATCTTCCCGTTGCGCTGCGTACGGGTGTGATGATCTCGGTGGCGAGCCACCGGGCGGCTCGTGAGGGGTAGGGGCTCCGTAGGCTCAGCACGATGTGCGTCACGCCTGCGGCGATGAGCTCCGTGATTGCCTTGCGGTCGGTGGCCGGGTCGTCGTAGGAGACGATGTACTGCACGGAGCGGGTGATTGTCCGCGGATCACGGCCGATGGCGGCGCAGTGGTTGTCTAGGACGGCACTGCGCTCGGTGATGTAGTCCAGCGTGTTGTGCGGCGGTCCAGGGATGTTCCAGATATCGGCGTGCTCGGCGACCAGGCGGAGCGTCCTGTTTCCCCAGCCGCCGATCAACAGGGGCGGTCCTGACTGCTGAACAGGTTTCGGCTCGTTGTAGTTGCCGGTCAGCGTGTAGTAGCGCCCGTGGAAGTCGAAGGCATCCCGCGTCCACATGCCGCGGAGGATGCTGATGGTCTCCTCCAGGCGGGCGATGCCTTCGGCGGGCGGGACGAGTGTGAGGCCGTAGGCCGCGTACTCCGCGAGGGCCGGGTTGTCGCCGGGGATACCACCCGCGTTGGGTGGCTGCAGGGTGCCGCCCACGCCGAGGCCCATGATCAGGCGACCCTCGGAGATCACGTCGACTGTTGTGGCCATTTTGCCGAGGACGGCGGGCGGCCGGATCCGATTGCTCGTCACGAGCAGGCCCAGACGCAGCCGCTGAGTTCTGGCGGCCAGGGCGCTCAGCAGCGTCCACCCTTCGAGGATCTGCCCGTCCTTCGGGCCGGCGATCGGCATGAGGTGGTCCCACAGCCAGGCGTCCTTGATTTCGGGCAGCTCGTCGGCCTCCTGCCACACACGGAGGATGTCCTTGTAGGGGACCCGCATCGGGGTGGTCTTGATCCCGAACGTTACGGGAGGGAGATTCTGGTCGGACATGGGTTGCCACGCGTCCTTCGAGTCGACACGTCGCCGTTGACGGCGATGCCATCATCACCGTAGCGGATCGTCAGTATTGCTGACTATCAGCCCCACGGATACGCTCCGGCCATGACTCGCGACGCACCGCCCGAGGTCCTCTCCTCCCGTCTCGGCTATCTGCTCAAGCACACGTACCTGCGTCTGACCGAGGAGTCCGCGCGGGCCTTGGCGCCGCACGGCATCGACGGCCGCGAACTGGCGGTTCTCGCCGTCCTCGACGCACATGACGAGCTGTCTCAACTGGAAGCGGCGGGCAAGCTGGGCATCGACCGCACCACCATGGTGGGCCTCATCGACGCCCTGGAGGGCAAGGAACTCGTCGAGCGGCGGCGCAGCCCCAAGGACCGACGCAAAAACATCGTGCAGCTGACGTCGGCCGGACGGGAGGGCCTGCGCGACGCCGAATCGGCCCGCCAGGAGATGGAACGTCGATTCCTCGCCCCGCTCTCCAGCACCGACGCCGCGCACCTGATCCGCACCTTGCAATCCCTCGTCGGTGTCCCGACGGGCGTCGGTCAGGCGTCTGACTCGGCATGACGGCAGCGTGACGGTGGCCCGTATCCGTGGACATCCGCAATCAGCGAGACGGGGCTCCAACCCGCTGAAGATCAGGCTGCGTGACGCTTGGGGCGTTCGACGAGTTGCCCCCGTTCGAAGCGGGCTCCGGCGCGACGAGGGCGACTAGGGCTACGAGTTGGGGGCGTTCACGGCCCGCTAGTGCTGTGAACGCATAGGTTCGCCGGGTCGGTGGTCGTGGCGGTTGGAGGTGCGGTGATGTCCGATCCAACCGCTGGAGGCGCGGTGGTGATGAGGATCTCGGAATTCGGCCAGGGGTACTCGTCGCCTTACTCGGGCCGGCGTTCAACCGAGTGGGGAGTTTCAGCGAGCTCGGGTGCGTCGTGGCCGGGGCCGCCCGCTCGTGGAGTGTGCGGGCCCGGCCGGCCGGTCAAGGGCGCCTACGGCGGCTCTCCGCGCTGGGCTCCGCCCGCCCTGGACAGTCCGATCCGCCCCTGGACCTGGCTTGCTATCGGGCGGCCCCTCCCCTGTGGCGTCGGGGTGTGACTGGCGACCTCGCGTAATGGGGAGTCGCGTATTCCTCAGCTGCTGAGGGCTCGTGGTCATTGTGAGTGGTCGCCGGGGGCATCGTGGCGCCAGGTTCCTCCGGCCTCTTCGGCGAGGCGGGCTGTCGTGTCGTCGTCATAGCCGAGCATCCGGGCGACCACCGGCGCCGGGTCCTGGAGGACGACGGCCGAGGAGGCACTCCGGCGGGGCACCGCCCCAACCGGCCAGTCGCGCCCAGGCGGTAGGTTCGCCCGGCCTGCCGTGACGTCCCCGCCGCACAGGGCGCCACCAGGGGGAACGGCCCGCCGATCAAGTTGCCGTAAGCGCCCCTGGGGCCACATGATGCGATCCGCACCGCACTTCATCCCGGGGGGTGCCTCTATGTCTTTCGTCAAGCGAGGCGTGGGGTTCTGGGTTCGTAGAAGGTGCCGTCGCGGAGCATCGCGAACAGCACGCTGACGCGG
>NZ_JBEXDZ010000196.1:0-16174 GCF_040606085.1 Streptomyces sp. NPDC005485
CGCCACTCCGGATGTCCTCCCCTGGGGCGCCCGGGGGGGGGCACGGTGCGCCCCCCGTCCGCGCCGGTGGTAACGGCGGTACCCCCCGCGGCGCGGAAGGCCCCCGCGGTTCTTCATTCGGCGGAGGCCGGCTGCGGCAGCCGGAAGAGCGCCCACACGACCTTGCCGCTGAGCGTCCCCGCGAGCGGGTGCCAGCCCCAGCTGTCGGCGAACGAGTCGACCAGGAAGAGGCCGCGGCCCGACTCCGCCGAGAAGTCCTCCGAGTCGCCCGCGACGGGACTGTCGTGGCTGGGGTCGCGCACCGCGCACACCAGACGCGAGGTCCACCGCATCAAGTGCAGCCGCACGGGCGGACCCTGGTCGTCCGGACGTGGTGTGTCCGAGGGCAGGGCGTGGCGCAGCGCGTTGGTGACGAGTTCGGAGACCACCAGGCAGACGTCGTCGAAGCGCTCGCCTATGTCCCACTGGTCGAGCGTTCTTCGCGTGAACTGCCGCGCGTCGCGCACCGCTTCGTAGCGGGGCGGCAGAGCGCAGGAAGCAGCGTTGGACACGGCCGCGGGGTCGAGCGGCGGAAGCCCCTGCCGTAACGGCTCGAGCATGGTCGATCCATTCGTCCCCATGCGAGGCACTCCCGGGGTTCGCGGTCGTTGCGATGCAGCGGTGGCGCGAGACCATGGTTCCGAATGCGTACAGCAGATGCAAGGGCAGATGCACGTGCACGCGCCCGAATTGGACCTTCGAGTACCGCTTCTTGGGCATTTCTTCTGCCGTCTTCTCCCCTCTTTCTTTCCTTCTCCTGATCTGTTCCTGTGCCACTCCTTCAACTACTTTCCGTTTCTGTAACCGGACGAGTACAGCTCGAAGTGTTTTAGTGGCAGACTTCGGCGTCCGAGGACGGCTGGGGAGGCTGACGAACGTGAGCGCTGGGGAATCGAGCGGCTCGGTGGTGCGACGGATGCTGCTGGGATCGCACCTCAGGCGACTGCGTGAGGCACATGGCATCACCCGCGAAGCGGCCGGCTACTCGATCCGTGCCTCCGAATCGAAGATCAGCCGCATGGAGTTGGGACGGGTGAGCTTCAAGACGCGTGACGTCGAGGACCTGTTGACGCTGTACGGCATCACGGACGAGGCGGAGCGCACCTCGCTCGTGTCCCTCGCGAAGGAAGCCAACGTCGCGGGCTGGTGGCACAGTTACTCCGACGTCCTGCCCAGCTGGTTCCCGACCTATGTCGGCCTCGAAGGCGCCGCCCACCTCATCCGCTGCTACGAAGTGCAGTTCGTGCACGGCCTGTTGCAGACCGAGGCGTACGCCCACGCGGTCGTCCGGCGCGGCATGAGGGGCGCGAGCACCGCGGACATCGAGCGCCGGGTCGCGCTGCGCCTGGAGCGCCAGAAGTACCTCGTCTCCGAGCACGCCCCCGAGTTCCACATCGTCCTCGACGAGGCCGCGCTGCGCCGCCCGTACGGCGACCGCGAGGTGATGCGCGGCCAACTCCAGCATCTGATCGAGGTGTCGGAGCGGCCGAACGTACGCCTGCAGGTCATGCCGTTCAGCTTCGGCGGGCACTCGGGCGAGAGCGGCTCCTTCACGATCCTGAGCTTCCCGGAGTCCGACCTCTCCGACGTCGTCTATCTGGAGCAGCTCAGCAGCGCGCTCTATCTGGACAAGCGCGAGGACGTCGCGCAGTACGAGTCGGCGCTCAAGCAGCTCCAGCAGGACAGCCCCGGCCCGGACGAGAGCCGCGACCTGCTCAGGGGGCTTCTCCAGCTCTCCTGAGAGTCTTCACCGGGTGTCCCGTACTGTTCCCCAACTCCCTTGAAACACAAGTACGATGACGCGTGATCAGGGTGTGATCGCGGATGTCTGCTTCGGCAGCACAGGGATTGAGGGATCGAGGAGCTCATGTCGCCCTACTTCACGGACCTGGCCCAGCAGTACATCGACGGCGAGTGGCGTCCGGGCACCGGTTCCTGGGACATCATCGACTTCAACCCGTACGACGGCGAGAAGCTCGCATCGATCACCATAGCCACGGTGGACGAGGTCGATCAGGCGTACCGCGCTGCCTCGCGTGCCCAGAAGGAATGGGCGGCGACCAACGCGTACGCGCGCAGGGCGGTCTTCGAGAAGGCCCTGCGGATCATCGAGGACCGCGAGCAGGAGATCGCCGAGGCCATCATCGCCGAGCTCGGCGGCACGCACCTCAAGGCCGGCTTCGAACTGCACCTCGCCAAGGAGTTCCTGCGCGAGTCGATCAACCTGGTGCTGCGCCCCGAGGGAAGAATCATTCCCTCGCCGGTCGAAGGCAAGGAGAACCGCCTCTACCGCGTCCCGGTCGGCGTCGTCGGCGTGATCAGCCCCTTCAACTTCCCCTTCCTGCTCTCCATGAAGTCCGTCGCCCCGGCGCTGGCGCTGGGCAACGGCGTGGTCCTCAAGCCGCACCAGAACACGCCGATCGTCGGCGGCTCCCTGGTCGCGAAGATCTTCGAGGAGGCGGGTCTGCCGGGCGGCCTGCTGAACGTCGTGATCACCGACATCGCGGAGATCGGCGACGCCTTCCTGGAGCACCCGCTCGCGAAGGTCATCTCCTTCACCGGCTCCGACAAGGTCGGCCGGCACGTGGGCACCGTCTGCGCCTCGCACTTCAAGCGCTCCGTCCTCGAACTCGGCGGCAACAGCGCGCTCGTGGTGCTCGACGACGCGGACATCGACTACGCCGTGGACGCGGCCGTCTTCAGCCGGTTCGTCCACCAGGGCCAGGTCTGCATGGCCGCGAACCGCGTCCTGGTCGACCGCAGCATCGCCGAGGAGTTCACCCGGAAGTTCGTCGCCAAGGTCGGTTCGCTCAAGACGGGCGACCCCAACGACCCCGAGACGGTCATCGGCCCGGTCATCAACTCCTCCCAGGCGGACGCGATCACCAGCGCCGTCGACCAGGCGATCGCCGAGGGCGCCACCGCGCTCGTGCACGGCACCACGAGGGACACGCTGGTCGAGCCGAGCGTCCTGACGGACCTGCCCGCCGACGCCGCCATCCTCCGCCAGGAGGTCTTCGGCCCCGTCGCCCTGCTCGTCCCCTTCGACGGCGAGGAGGAGGCCGTCCGCATCGTCAACGACACCCCGTACGGCCTCAGCGGCGCCGTCCACACGGCGGACGTCGAGCGCGGCGTGAACTTCGCCAAGCAGATCGACACCGGCATGTTCCACGTCAACGACGGCACCGTCCACGACGAGCCGCAGGTCGCCTTCGGCGGCGAGAAGGCCTCCGGGGTCGGCCGCCTCAACGGCGACGCGACGGTGGAGTCGTTCACCACCCAGAAGTGGATCTCGGTCCAGCACGGGCGCAGCCGTTTCCCGTTCTGAGCCATTCCTGACGCGCCGGGCCCTTGAGGACAGAACCTGACCTAAAGGGCCCGTAGCCTCATCGGTGTCAGGCAAGAAGGCGACACGATGGAAGGCGGCCGGTCATGGTCACTCACGTTCCCGCAGAGGCGCACGGAGACGAGCGCGGCGCACTGCTGGCCTTTGTCGAGGCCCAGCGCGGCGGGCTGCGGCGCGCGGTGCTCGGCCTGAGCGACGAGCAGGCGACACGGACGCCGAGCGCCAGCGAGCTGTCCCTGTTCGGGCTCGTCAAGCACGTCGCCGAGTGCGAGCTCAACTGGCTGCGGCTGGCCCAGCAGAAGCCCAACGAGCGGGCGCGCACCCAGGAGACCTGGGGAGACGGCTTCCAGGTGGAGGGCGACGAGACCCTGGCCGGGGTCCTCGCGTTCTGGGACGGCGTGACGAGTGAGACCGAGGAGTTCATCCGGTCCGTGGACTCGATGGACGACACCTTCCCGCTGCCCGAGGCGCCCTGGTTCCCCAAGGGGGATGTGTCGATGCGCTGGCTGATGCTGCACCTCGTCGAGGAGATCGCCCGGCACGCCGGTCACGCCGACATCATCCGGGAGTCCCTGGACGGCGCGACCGCCTTCGAGCTGGTGGCCCGCGCACAGAAGGGTTGACGCCGGGGGCCTAATGTGGCCCGCATGTCAGCGATCCGTCTCCTCGTGCTCGGTGCCGTCCGCCAGCACGGGCGGGCCCACGGCTACCAGGTGCGGGGCGATCTGGAGTACTGGGGTGCGCACGAGTGGTCCAACGCCAAGCCCGGCTCGATCTACCACGCGCTCAAGCAGATGGCCAAGCAGGGTCTGCTGCACGCCCACGAGATCGCGCCGTCCACGGCGGGCGGGCCACCGCGCACCGAGTACGAGATCACGGACGCCGGCAACGAGGAGTACTTCGCTCTGCTGCGCGAGGCGTTGACCTCCTACGACCAGAAGATGGACGTGAAGACGGCGGCCATCGGGGCCGTCGTCGACCTGCCGCGCGAGGAGGCCCTGGCGCTCCTGAAGGAGCGGATCCGGCGGATCGAGCAGTGGCGGACCTCCGTCACCGAGCACTACATCCCCGAGGAAGGCCCCGAACAGCTCGGCCACATCGGCGAGATCATGAACCTCTGGCTGCACACGGCCGATGCGGACGCCGAGTGGACCCAGGGCCTCATCCAGCGCATCGAGGCCGGCGCCTACACCTTCGCCGGTGAGGGCGAGCCGTTCGTGGGCGTCCTCGCGGAGGGCGAGAAGAACCCGTACGCGACGGGGACGCCGCATCCGGGGGACCGCGACTGACCTCGACGGCGGAAGCCCCCGCTTCCCTGGGCCCGGGAAGCGGGTTCCGGGTCCCTACTGGACGTTGACGAAGTCGCCGGCCGATGTCGCGGCGTCGGTGGCCGTGGTGCCTGCGTACGAGAAGCGGTAGTACCCGTCGCTCGTCGCGGTGGTGGTGGCCGTCACCGCTCCGCCGGAGCCGCTGGTGACGGTCTTGAGGGTGGTGTACGTGCTGCTGTCCACCTTGCGGAACTGGAGCTTCACCGACACGTTGCTCCGGCCCGCGTATGTGCCGCTCTCCCAGTCGGCGCGGGTGAGCGTGCCCTTGACCGTGACGGTCCGGCCGTGGGTCACCGGCTCGGGCGAGGCGTTCGCGGTCAGCGTGGTGTTGCGCTTGATCCGCACGCTGCCGGCGTATCCGTCGTTGGTGGAACCGCTCGGGCGGCCGTACGCGATGGCGTACGCGTGCCAGGTGCCCGCATAGGCGTTCTTGGTCAGGTCGGTCTTCGGGTCCACGGTGAAGTGGACCGTGCACGTCGAGGTCTGGGGGGTGTCTGCCACGCAGGAGCCCGTTCCCTCCTCCGCGGGCGTCAGCACGGCGTCCCTTCCCTGATCGTCGAAGGAGGTGCCGTGCCACAGGGCGACCCAGCCGGCGGTGACGCCGTCCGGATCGGCCGCGGTCACCGTGGCGGTGAACGACTTCTTGGCGGTGGTGCCGAGGACGAGGTCCTTGCCGCCGTTGACGACGACCTTCGTGATCGTCGTGTCGTCACTGGTCATCGGCCCCGCGTGCGCCTGCGCGGCGGCGGGAGACACCAGAGCCGAAGAGAGAACCAGGGCGCCGGACAGAGCGGCGACCGAAGCGCGTATGCGCATATGCATCCCCACGGTGAGAAGAAGGGCCCTCGCGGGACATCTCCCGACAAGGGCCCAAGGGCGCAGGCATCGTACAGACGCTTTCGAGCCACGAGAAGACACGGGGACCCCTCGTGAGAAGCCCGCCCTCAGTGATGGAACCCGGTCGCCGCACCCTTGTCGTGCGTGAACGGATGCGGCTGCCGGCGCAGTTCGGGCAGCAGGCGGCCGAGATCCTCCATGAACAGCTCGGCGAGGTCGGAGGAGAACCCGTTGCGGCACACCACCCGCAGCACCGACAGGTCCTGGCGGTTCTCCGGGAAGGTGTACGCGGGCACCAGCCAGCCGCGTTCGCGCAGCCGCCGGGACACGTCGAAGACGTCGTACGCGGTGACGTCGGGCGCGGTCGTGAAGGCGAACACCGGCAACTCGTCGCCGCGCGTGAGGAGTCGGAAGTCACCGAGCGCCTCGACCCGGTCGGCGAGCCCCCGCGCCACGTCCCGGGTTGTTTGCTGCACCGCCCGGTAGCCCTCGCGGCCCAGCCGCAGGAACGTGTAGTACTGGGCGACGACCTGGGCGCCGGGCCGGGAGAAGTTGAGCGCGAAGGTCGGCATGTCGCCGCCCAGGTAGTTGACGCGGAACACGAGTTCCTCGGGAAGCGACTCCTTGTCGCGCCACAGCGCCCAGCCGACCCCCGGGTACACCAGCCCGTACTTGTGCCCCGAGGTGTTGATCGACGCCACCCGCGGCAGCCGGAAGTCCCAGACCAGGTCCTCGTCGAGGAAGGGCGCGACCATCGCCCCGGACGCGCCGTCCACGTGCACCGGGACGTCGAGCCCGGTCCGCTCCTGGAGCGCGTCGAGTGCCGCGCACAGCTCGGCGATCGGCTCGTAGGACCCGTCGAAGGTGGACCCGAGGATGCCCACGACCCCGATGGTGTTCTCGTCGCACAGCTCGGCGGCGGCCTGCGGGTCGAGGTGGAACCGGTCGCCCTCCATGGGCACTTGGCGTGCCTCGACCTCCCAGAAGTTGCAGAACTTCTCCCAGCACACCTGGACGTTGACGCCCATCACGAGGTTGGGCCGCGCGCCGGGGTACCGGTCCGCGTTGCGCTGCGCCCAGCGCCGCTTGAGCGCCATCCCCGCGAGCATGCACGCCTCGCTCGACCCGGTGGTCGAACAGCCCACGGCCGCCGAGGGATCGGGCGCGTTCCACAGGTCGGCGAGCATCGCCACGCACCGCTTCTCCAGCTCGGCGGTGCGCGGGTACTCGTCCTTGTCGATCATGTTCTTGTCCCGGCACTCCGCCATCAGCTGCGCGGCCTGCGGCTCCATCCAGGTCGTGACGAACGTGGCCAGGTTCAGCCGGGAGTTGCCGTCCAGCATCAGCTCGTCGTGGACCAGTTGGTACGCCGTCGCGGGCGGCAGCGGGTCCTTCGGGAGCCGGTGCTTGGCCGGGGCCTCGGTCATCTCGCCGACCGGATTCGCCTCCCCGAAGAAGGGGTTGACGGACAGCGGGCGCTCGTCGGGCTTCTCGGGTCCTTTGTGGAGCGGCACGGGCGGTTCTCCTCAAGGCGGTCGTGGGCGGTCACGGAGAGGTTCAGCGGATCGGGGTTCCGTCCTCGCGCAGTTGCATCTGCGGTCGGCCGGTCACCAGCAGCCAGGCCGGCAGCGAGGCGATGCAGAGCAGGGCGAGGATCGCGGGCGAGGCCACCAGCACGGCGGCCGTGAACAGGCTCACCCAGCCCTGCCGGGTGATGGCCAGGAGCATGCCCAGGACACCCGAGGCGACACCGACCGCGGGCTGCACGCCCGACACGAGCGCGTGCGCGCACAGCCCGAGAGCCGCCCCGATGAAGACCCCGGGGAAGATCCGCCCACCGCGGAACCCGCACGACGCGGCCACGAGCAGCGCGGCCAGCTTCACCACCGTCATCGTGGCGAACTCCCCGGCCGACCAGCCCTCCGGATCGTGCGCCAGCTCCGCGACCTCGTCCAGGCCCTTGAAGAGCGTCAGATGGCCGCCCAGGGCCCCCAGAAGGCCCAGTACGAGTCCGCCGAGCGGAAGCGCCACCATGGGGTGGCGCAGGCGCGAGAAGCCGGCGTGGACGTAGGGGAAGGCGTACACGGCGACCATGCCGAGCACGGCCGCGACCGACGCGACCACCGGCGCCGCCAGCAGATCGGCCCAGCCGGGGTGCCCGATGGGCGGCAGATCGAGGTCGAAGGTGGGATGGGCCACCAGGGTGGTGGTCACGGCCCCGGCCGCGGCGGCGCCGAGCGGCGCGAAGACGTGGTCCCACAGCAGCCCCTGGACCTTCCGCCCGGCGAGCGCCTCGGAGATGATCAGGGCCGCCGCCACCGGCGTACCGAAGAGGGCACCGATCGTCGCGGCCTCGGCCAGCATCACCCACAGCCCGCCCGGCAACCGTGGCAGCAGCCTGCGGCCCAGCCAGAACGTCAGCCCGATGTTGACCGCGATGATCGGGTTCTCCGGGCCGAGGCTCGGCCCGCCCGCCAGCATCAGCGCGGTCGCGAGGACCAGCCCCGGCAGGGTCCCGAGCGGTAGTGCGGGAGCCTCAAGACCGGTGGTCGCCGGGTCGGGCCCCGCGTGTCCCGGCACCTTCCACACCACGAGTCCGACCAGTACGCCGGTCGAGGTGAGCATGACGAGCATCCAGAACACCGAGTAGCGGCCGATCCCCAGCGCGTCGGGCAGGTTCTGCCACAGCACGTCCTGGAGCTGCTCCGCGAGTCCGCTCACGGCCAGGAAGAGGAGACTCGCGCCCACGCCGACGACGAGTGCCGGGAGGATCAGCGGCAGCAGGGCGCGCGCGGGGGCGGTCGGGGTCGATGCCTGCTGCGTCGTCTCCTGGGCCACGGGCTCACCATAAGCGGGCAAAACGGACACGACATCCCGGAGACGCCGCCCGGCCGGGAAAGGGACTTGCACCTCACGCGACGTGAGGACCCAGTCTGAAGCGCGTACCGAGAAGCGGGAAGGAACGGAAGTGAGCTACTCAGTCGGCCAGGTCGCCGGTTTCGCCGGAATCACGGTGCGCACGCTGCACCACTACGACGAGATCGGCCTGCTCGCCCCGGGCGGGCGCAGCCACGCGGGCCATCGGCGCTACGACGACGCCGACCTCGACCGGCTGCAGCAGATCCTGTTCTACCGGGAGCTCGGCTTCCCGCTCGACGAGGTCGCCGCCCTGCTGGACGATCCGGCCGCGGACCCGCGCGCACACCTGCGCCGGCAGCACGAACTGCTGACCGCCCGGATCGAGAGACTGCAGAAGATGGCCGCGGCCGTGGAGAACGCCATGGAGGCACGCAGAATGGGCATCAACCTCACGCCCGAGGAGAAGTTCGAGGTCTTCGGGGACAAGGATCCGGAGCAGTACGCCGACGAGGCGGAACAGCGCTGGGGCGGTACCGAGGCGTACGCCGAGTCGCAGCGCCGCGCGGCCGCCTACACCAAGGACGACTGGAAGCGGATGCAGGCCGAGGTGGCCTCCTGGGGCGAGCGCTACGACGCGCTCATGGCCGCGGGCGAGCCGCCGACCGGCGAAGCGGCCATGGACATGGCCGAGGAGCACCGACTGCACATCACCACCTGGTTCTACGAGTGCCCCTACGACGTCCACCAGGGCCTCGGCGGGATGTACGTGTCCGACGAGCGGTTCAAGGAGTTCTACGACTCCATGCGCCCGGGCCTCGCCGAGCACCTGAGGGACGCGATCGAGGCGAACGCCGCACGCCACGGCGCGTAGGCCCCGAGCCGGGCCGGGCGGTGGCCGGAGGGCTCACAGCTTTGTCCCAGTGATTACACAGGGCATCCTGGAGGCATCGGTGGAACCTGGTGCGGACCCACAGCGTTGATAGCTTTGGGCGGCCGTACCAGGACCCCGTCCTTCCTCCACCCCTCAGGAGCCCCCAACCGTGACGACGCTTGCCCTTGGTCCAAGCTGGCTGGATCCGAACACGCTCCTGGACAACTTCGGCATCTGGGGCCTGCTGCTCATCGTCTTCGCCGAGTCCGGCCTGCTCATCGGCTTCTTCCTGCCGGGCGACTCGCTGCTGTTCACCTGCGGTCTGCTGATCACGTCGCACAAGCTGGACTTCCCGCTCTGGGCGGCCATCGCGCTGATCTGCCTCGCCGCGATCCTCGGTGACCAGGCGGGTTACATGTTCGGCAAGAAGGTCGGCCCCTCGCTCTTCACCCGCCCGAACTCCCGCCTCTTCAAGCAGGAGAACGTGGTCAAGGCCCACGAGTTTTTCGAGAAGTACGGGCCCAAGTCCCTGGTCCTGGCTCGTTTCGTGCCCATCGTGCGCACGTTCACGCCGATCATCGCGGGCGTCAGCGGCATGAAGTACCGCTCGTTCCTCACCTTCAACGTCATCGGTGGCGTCCTGTGGGGCGCGGGCGTCACCCTGCTCGGCTCCTGGCTCGGCAACATCGACTTCGTGCACAAGAACATCGAGGCGATCCTCATCCTGATCGTCCTCGTCTCGGTGGTGCCGATCGCCATCGAGTTCCTGCGGGCGCGCTCCAAGTCCAAGAAGAACCCGCAGCAGCCCGCGGCGCCGCAGCAGTCCTCGGCCCCGCAGCAGCAGTACCAGCAGCCGCCGGTCATGGACGACGCCACGACCCAGCTGCGCGCCGTACCGCCGACCCAGCACAACCACCACCAGCAGCAGCAGCAGCAACAGCAGCAACAGCAGCCGTACGGCGACCAGAACTACACGCAGAACCCGCAGCAGCCGTACGACCCGCAGCAGGGCCACCAGCAGCCTTACGGCTCCGACCAGGGCTACGACCAGTACTACGCCGAGCCGCAGCCCCAGCAGCCGTACGCGCCGCAGCAGCCCTACGCGCAGCAGTATCCGCAGCAGCCGTACGACCCGCAGTACCCGTACGACCAGGGCCAGGGGCAGGGCTACCGCGCCCCCTGAGGGGCGGGGCGGCTCAGAACCCCCGGGTCCGTTTGGCGGCCCGGCGTGCCCCGGCGGAGCCGCCCGGCACCCGCAGGAACAGACGGGAGATCTCCGACCCCAGGTTCACGCCGATCGCGATGGCCATGGCGAGGGCGGCGGCCTTGGTGAGGGACACCAGTCCCGCGTCGACCTCGTTCTTGGCGATGGACAGCAGCCCGAAGTACGTCGAGGAGCCGGGCAGCAGGGGCCCGATCGCGGCGGTCGTGTACGGCAGCGCGGACGCGAACCGGTAGCGGGACAGCAACTGCCCGAACAGCCCGACCAGCCCCGCCGCCACCGCCGTGGAGGCGACCGGTGAGATCTCGCCGGCGTAGTGCATCGCGCCGTACACGCTCCAGGCGACGCCCCCGTTGAGCGTCACCGCCAGCACGGTGGACCGTTCCTGCTGGAGCAGCACCGCGAAGGTGAGCGACAGCAGCATGGACGCGGCGATCTGCAGCAGCGGCCGCTCGGAGATGCCGAGCGTTGCGTCGGGGTTGAGCTCGGCGCCCAGTTTCACGCCGAAGTAGAGCACCAGCAGCACGCCCACCACGATGCCCACGAAGAAGTACATGACCTCCAGCAGGCGGGCGGAGGCGGTGATGTAGAAGCCGGTGAGACCGTCCTGCACGCCCGCGACGAGCGCCCGCCCCGGCAGCAGCGCGAACAGTCCACCGGTGATCACCGCGGACGCCTTCACATCGACGTCCGCCAGTGTGAGCGCGACCCCGATCGCGGCGGGCGGCATGGCGGCAGCGGTGAACTGGTAGAACTCCGGCAGCCCGCGCCCCGCGCACAGCCATGCGAGCCGGTCGCCGAGCATCGCGCCGAGCGCGGCGGCGACGAAGACGACCGCGTCACCGCCGACCAGGATCGAGGCCGCACCCGCGAGCAGCCCGCTGGAGGCGGTCAGCACCCAGCCGGGGTACGGGTGCCGGTTGCGGCGCATCTCCGCGAGGCGCCGGTAGGCCTCCTCCAGGGAGATCGCCGTGTCCGGGTCGCTCAGATCGTCCACGAGCCGGAACACGGCCGCGAGCCGCGTGTAGTCGGTGACCCGCCGCCGTACCGTCCGCGACGCCGTCACCGGATCCTCGACCAGCGACGGCTGGTGCGAGATCGACAGCAGGGTGAAGGTGACGTTCGGCTCGCAGCGGTCGAGGCCGTAGGAGCGGCACACGGCGAACATCGCCGCCTCCACGTCCTCGGCGCCCTCACCGCCCGCGAGCAGCAGCTCGCCGATACGCAGCGTCAGGTCCAGCACGCGCGGGACGGCAGGCCCCGCCTCGTCCTCCTTGTGCATCGCCTCCGGCGCGGGCCGCTCGGCCACCGGCATGCGCAGCATCGTGCGCATCCGGTCCTGCCAGGGCGCGTCCTTGGTCAGGCTGACCACGGGGATGCCGGCGGCCGGCGTGAAGGCGGGCGGCGCATGCTTGGCGCTGTAGGTGCGCGGGGTGCTGAAGGCCGAGCCCTCGGAGTCGGCGGCGGGCGGCTGGGGAACGTCCAGCCCCTTCGGCAGCGCGAACTCGGACGTCGTCGACGACTCGTTGTCTACGACAGCGGCAACCGGCGGCACCACCCCCGCCGGCTGGCTGAACGCACTCCTCGCCTCGTCCGACTGCGGCTTACGGTCTTCCGCGTCCGGCTCTGTCACCCCACCGCTCCCGACTCGCACCTCCAGTACGCCCAGTATGCGCACGTATACGCGAACGGGCCGCGCGGCCCCCCGGGGGAGGACCGCACGGCCCGCTGCTCACTGGGTCACGGGGTTCAGTGGCCGCCGGACTCCTTGAAACGCTTGTAGGACCGCTCGATCTCGATCTCGGCGTCCGTACGGCCCACCCAGTTGGCGCCCTCGACGGACTTGCCGGGCTCCAGGTCCTTGTAGACCTCGAAGAAGTGCTGGATCTCCAGACGGTCGAACTCCGACACGTGGTGGATGTCGCGCAGGTGCTCCACGCGCGGGTCGTGCGCCGGGACGCACAGCAGCTTGTCGTCGCCGCCGGCCTCGTCCGTCATGCGGAACATGCCGATCGTGCGGCACTGGATGAGGCAGCCCGGGAAGGTCGGCTCGTCCAGGATGACCAGCGCGTCCAGCGGGTCGCCGTCCTCGCCGAGGGTGTTCTCGACGAAGCCGTAGTCGGCCGGGTAGCTGGTCGAGGTGAAGAGTCGACGGTCCAAACGGATCCGACCGGTCTCGTGGTCCACCTCGTACTTGTTCCGCGAACCCTTCGGAATCTCGATCGTGACGTCGAACTCCACCGGTGGCTCCTCCATGATCAGCACATAGTTCTGGTGGTTAAGTGTCCCTCACGCAGGTGTGTGATCGCGAAAGGGGCTGGTGGTCGTGCCAGAGCTGAAGGCCTGGCGGGCCGCGAGACCGCATGTGGTGCGGGTCGCGCGGACCGTGAAACCACAGGTGGTACGGGTCGCCCGCGCCGTCCGGCCGCGTCCCGTGAGGTTCACGACTCCCCAGCTCACAGCCGTTGCCGCCACCGTGGGCCTGGCACTCGCGGCCGGGGCGGTGGCCGCGGCCGGTCCCTGGGACTCCTCCGGTCAGCGTACGGCCGAGCGCGACTGGGCCGCATCGCAGGGCCCCGAGGGTGGCACAGATCACGGCCGTACGTCCGATACGTCCGCCAGGGCTCCGCGGCCCGCGCCCAGCGCCGCAACCGTGCTCACCGGCCTCGGCGGCGCCGCGAACTCCGTCCCGGCGCCGGCCGGCCGGGCCCTCGCCGACGTCCTCGACCCACTCCTCGCCGACCCCTCGCTGGGCAGGCAGCGGGCGGCCGTCGTCGTCGACGTGGCAACGGGCAAGCGGCTGTACGACAAGGGGGCGGGCCAGTCGCTGACCCCGGCCTCCACCACGAAGATCGCCACCGCCGCCGCCGCGCTCTCCGCGGCCGGCGCCGACCACCGCATCAGGACCCGCACCGTCCTGGAGCCCGGCACCAAGGAGGTCGTGCTCGTCGGCGGCGGCGACCCCACCCTGACCGCGCGCAGGGACGCGGAAGGCTGGGCGAGCCTGCGCACCCTCGCGGACAGGACGGCCGCGGCCCTGAAGAAGCGCCACCTGGACGAGGTGACGCTCTCCTACGACACCTCGCTGTACGACGGCTCCGAGCTCCACCCCATCGGCAGGGACGCCAACCTCGCGCCGGTCGTCGCCCTGATGACCGACGAGGCCCGCACCGACGACTCCACCAGCGGCACGGCGATCCGCAGCCTCGACCCCGCCGCGGACGCCGCCGCGAAGTTCGCGGACCTCCTCAAGGACCACGGCATCAAGACGACCTCGCCCGGCCTCTCCAAGGCCGGCGATCACGCGGAGGCGCTCGCCTCGGTCTCCTCCCCGCCGCTGTCCGCCCTGGTCGAGCGCATGCTGACGAACAGTGACAACGACATCGCGGAGGCACTGGCCCGCCAGACGGCCCTCGCCTCGGGCGGCAGGGCCGACTTCCAGGGCGGCGCCGCGGCCATCCACGCCCAGCTGAAGAAGCTCGAAGTCCCCTTGAAGGGCGCCGATTTCCACGACGGCAGCGGCCTCGACCGCGCCGACAAGCTGACCGCGGGACTGCTCACCGCGCTGCTCGCCGAGGCCGGCGACCCGGCCCACCCCGAACTCCGCCCGATCCTGACCGGCCTCCCGGTCGCCGGCTTCACCGGCACCCTGCGCGACCGCTACGGCAACGACATCTCCGGCACCGGTGTCGTCCGCGCCAAGACCGGCACCCTCACCGGCGTCAACACCCTCGCCGGAACCGTCGTCGACACCGACGGCCGCCTCCTGGCCTTCGCCTTCCTGGCGTCCGACACCACCAACCGGCTCACGGCCCAATCGGCCCTGGACCACACGGCTTCGGCCCTGGCGGCCTGCGGCTGCAGGTGACCGCCGCGACCGGGCCGGCCCCGCGGGCACCAGCGGCACCGCCCGCCCCAGGTCGAGGGGGCGAGCCGAGCCGCACCCCTAACCGCAGCCGGACGCGCTCACGTACGGTTGACGCATGACGAGCATCGGTGGTGCCGAGATGGTCGACTGGAATCTCGCGGTGGCGACCGCGACCCGGCTCGTGAGGCCGGGCCCTGAGGTGAGTCGTGACGAGGCCAGGACCATCGTCGCGGAACTGCGCCGGCATGCGAAGGCCTCGGAGGAGCACGTCCGGGGCTTCACCCGGCTGGGCACGGAGGGTGTTCACGACACCCCGGTCCTCGTGGTCGACCGCCCCGGCTGGGTGCGGGCGAACGTCGCCGGGTTCCGGGAGATCCTCAAGCCCCTCCTGGACAAGATGCAGGAACGTCGCGGCAGCACCCCCGGCGGAGCCGTCCTCGGCGCCGTCGGCGGCAAGGTGACCGGCGTCGAACTGGGCATGCTGCTGTCGTTCCTGTCCTCCAGGGTCCTCGGGCAGTACGAGACGTTCGCCCCGGCGACCCGCGAACTCCCCGCGGGGGAGAACGGCGGTGGCCGACTCCTGCTGGTCGCGCCGAACATCGTCCACGTGGAGCGCGAACTCGACGTACAGCCCCACGACTTCCGCCTCTGGGTCTGCCTGCACGAGGAGACGCACCGGACACAGTTCACGGCCGTGCCCTGGCTGCGCGACCACCTGGAGGGCGAAATCCAGTCTTTCTTGGGGGAGACCGAAGTCGACCCCATGACCGTCCTGGAGCGCATCAGGGAGGCCGCTCAGTCACTCGCGGGCGGGCGCCCCGAGGGCGAGGAGGACGAGGGCCGCTCCCTCGTGGAGATCGTGCAGACCCCCGCCCAGCGGGAGATCCTCGGCCGCCTCACCGCCGTGATGTCGCTGCTCGAAGGGCATGCGGACTTCGTCATGGACGGCGTCGGCCCGGCCGTCGTCCCCTCCGTGGCGGAGATCCGCGAGAAGTTCCAGCAGCGCCGCGCCAAGGGGGCCTCCCGCCTGGACATGGCCCTGCGCAAGCTGCTCGGTCTGGACGCCAAGCTCCGGCAGTACCGCGACGGCGAGCGGTTCGTGCGCGCGGTCGTCGATCAGGTCGGCATGGACGGGTTCAACCGCGTATGGACTTCGCCGAACACACTCCCGACCAAGACGGAGATCGCCAAACCGGCGGACTGGGTCGCGCGGGTGCACCGCAAGGCCGAGTCGTGAACCCTACGGGAAGGTCGTGAAACGAATCCGGCCGACGGCAGGTGAACGCCCCTCCAATCACCCGTCCGAGGGACCGTGAGGCCTGGGTAGGCGTGCAATGCTCGGGGAACGGCCCGGTTCTGTCACCATCTACACACTCTGAGTGACCGACACCGGGTTCACCCCCGAAAACTTCATGAAGGGAACCGGACATGGGTCCCCATCCTGCGGTCGCGGCGATACGCCTGGCGGTTCGCCGCGTACTCCACGACGTCCTGACCGAACTCACCCCCGTACCCGCCCTCGACAGCGGGCGCGTACCCGCGCCCACCCCCCACGAGCCGCCCGCTCCGCCGCTCGTGCTCGTCGCATGCTCCGGAGGCGCCGACTCCATGGCGCTCGCCTCCGCCCTCGCCTTCGAAGCCCCCAAACTCGGCATCCGTGCCGGCGGCATCACCGTCGACCACGGTCTGCAGTCCGGCTCCGACCAGCGCGCCGACGACGTCGTCGGCCGCCGCGTAGAGCTGGGCCTCACCCCCGGCCAGTCCCACGCCGGCACCGCCGGCCGCGCCCGCCGGCCCGCACAGA